>NZ_CAMHFP010000033.1 GCF_946184425.1 uncultured Methanobrevibacter sp.
TTTTTATTAATATATCTCATATTATTCTAATTTACTTTAAATAATGTTTTTTAATTATTTTATTTTCTATAATTTTTTATATATATGTCGATATGAACTATTTTCTGTAATCGATTTTAAAAACCTTTTTTCATAGAAAAAACGAAACATTTATATACAATTCGATACAATCTTTAATTGTCAAAAACATATGGATGTGAAAATTATGCAATTAAGTGCAAGAAATCAATTAACTGGAAAAGTAACAAATATCGAAAAAGGAACCGTTATGGCAAATATTAAAATCGAAGTAAGTGAACCTAATGTTATTACTGCTATTATTACTAAAGAGTCTGCTGAAAAATTAGGTTTAGCTGAAGGCGATGATGTTACTGCAATTATCAAATCAACTGAAGTAATTATTGGAAAATAGATTTGAGGTTATTTGTGTTTTTATAAAAAAATAAGGAGATGTAATTATGGAGTTAAGTGCTAGAAATCAATTAAAAGGTAAAATTACTGGTGTTGAAAAAGGAACCGTTATGGCAAATATTAAAATCGAAGTAAGTGAACCTAATGTTATTACTGCTATTATTACTAAAGAGTCTGCTGAAAAATTAGGTTTAGCTGAAGGCGATGATGTTACTGCAATTATCAAATCAACTGAAGTAATTATTGGAAAATAAGTTTGGATCAGGCGGGATTAAAATCCCGTTAATCCTAATTATAATAAAAATTGTTATTCTGCTTTTTTAATAATTAAAAATAAAATCCGTAATCGGATTAATTTATCCTCCTGCAAGGATTGTTTTTGTACCCTCTTCGGAAATTTCTTCTTTTTTGAATTCAACATCGTATTTTACAGTTTCAATAACTTCTTTTAAAGCGTCGAGAGTTTCTCCTCTGTGTGCACCTAAAACTGCAACTAAAAATAACATGTCGCCAGTGTAGAATTCTCCGATGTAGTGAACAACTGAAATCTCATGGACATTATATTTGATTTTAGCGTTTTCAACGATTTTTTCAATTTCGGATTTTGTCTTTTCCTTATCTGGAGTTGTAAGAATGAGTTTTTTCAAGTTCATATTTTCTTCTTTTCCACGTACAATTCCTTCAAATGTGAAAATTGCACCGGAATAATCAATTTTTGTACTTTTTTTCAATTCAGCAATCAAATCTGCTGTTGTGACTTTGTCTTCTTTTGCTTCGATTACACGTACAACCATTTTATCTCTCCATTTGATAATATATTTTCATAATATAAATAACTATTGTTATATATCACTGACCTCTTTTACGGATAGGTTTTTAAGTCTTTCCACGCCGTTTACCTCTAAAATCAAATTGGCTGTTGCCTTCGGAACTAGTTCCTGCCAGTTTTCATCTTCCAGAATCCTGCGCCTTACTTCTGTTCCGGATAAATGCAGTCTGTCATAAAGAGGAGGTTGTCTTACTTCAAAGCCCTCTTCATTAAATAACTGTTTCACTAATGGATTTCCTGAGTAAACTATTGAAAAGGGCGGAGTCATCATTTTGACATGGGACGGCCAGATGGCATTGAAATTGATGTCTTCCATAGGTATGATATAATACCTTTTGGGATCTATGTCCATTTCAGCCAATGCCTGGCTCATCATCACAATTCTTTCACCTGCGGTAAATGGATCTTTCAGCTCATGGCTCAGTTGAGCGCTGCCTATTCCGATAATGATTTCATCCACCTCTTCAAGAATCTTGTTTATAACTTGAATATGTCCGTTGTGGACTGGTTGCATTCTTCCGATTAAAATTCCACGAATGTTATTCATAATAATCACTCATTAAGGTTGTAATTTATCTAAACTGTTTATGAGATTTATAGCAGTTTGGTGCTTTTGTGTTTGTGAATCTGTAATTGAAGTTTCCATGAGTGCTGTTGGAATGCCTTTTTTAGCAATCGGTTTTGTTACTCTTTCAGGACTTGTTCCTTCACTGAATTCATAATCAACTAAATTGACATCTTTGGATAATGTTGAAATGTATGAATTAATTTTGGCTGTTCTATTTGATAGAGGGAATATGAAATTGGAATACTCATAATCCGGATTTATCTCATGAACATCAATAACGAAGAACGGTTTGTCCTTTGCAATGTTGTTGACGACAAACTTGTTTGCCAATATTTCTCCTGCAGGTCTTGTGTCATCACGTGATGTCAAATTGTCCTTGACGGTAACGTAATATATTACAAATTTTTTGGTAAGGTTCTTGTCGTTGCTGTGGGTAATGTTATAGACTGTCTTATTGATTGCTTCATGTATTTCATGTTCTCTTGGATGTACTCCTAAGATAACGCCCACGGTATCATTTGATGAGACATTTCCTGCTACAATTTTATACACTGTTCCATTTACATTGTGCCCAACTTCCGTAACATTATAAAAGTTATCCGCATCCTGTTGATTGGAAGTGAGGACAATTGCAAGATTAAATATTACAATTGTTATTAAAACAAGTAATAACAGTTGATATTGCAGTTTCTTGTTCATATTTTGACCTAATAATTATTTTTAATATTATTTTTTATTTTTTTTAATAAAAATACTTTTTTAGTAAACCAAACTTTATAAAATAGAATTTATAAAAAATACTAATATAAGTTATGGAGTTAACATAATGGAAAAGAAAAATATAATTTTAATTGCCATAGTGGCTATAGCGATAATTGCCGTTGCAGCAGCTATATTTACCACTATGGGTGGTGGATCTAATACAACTATTGTGGGAGAAACTTCCAAGTTCTCCAATTCATTCATGGAAGGTTCTTTTTCAGGAAAAACTAAATTGGTCAACAACTCATCAGAATTCATGCAATCTTATGAGGACAGCAAACACAAGATTACATACAATATTTCAACTGTTGACAATTCAACTGCACTGATGGACATTTATTACCTTCAGGGTGTTATGAATCCTGAAAAACGTACTTTAAATGGCAATGATTGGAACATATACTTCTCACAGGCAATTGAAGGAAACAATACCAACAAGACATTGAACATTGTAATCTGTCAATGCCAAAAAGAAAAACAGGGTTATTTAATCTATATGATAATAGATTCCAAAACTGACCTAAACATATCTGCGTTCAACACATTCGGTGAAGTATATAAGGGTTATGTTGAGCCGCTGCTTAAAAGTGTCACATTGAAGGAAAGCAAAAACGTTCCTTCCATCAATGATGAATTCGGACTTACTGCAGATGAATTTGCACAGCAAATGGAACTTGTAAGACAGTACAAGGCAGGTAATACCTCAGCATTGAATTCTGCTTCACAAGAGGCACAATAAAATGAAAATTACAGTTTTTCATGCAGATGAATGTGACAGGAAAAAATGCACTTCCATCAAAATGGAGAAAATGGGCAAATGCAGGTTGGTTTATAACATCAACAAGATACCCTCAGGTGCAATAGTTCTAAATCCATATGCTGAAAAAGCTGTATCATATGAGGACTACAGATATGTCCACAGAAGAGGAGTTGTAGGGCTTGACTGTTCATGGAACGAGGTTTCAAGCTCTAAAAAATTCTTCTCTCTTTCAAAGTATCACAGGTCTCTTCCGTTTCTGGTGGCAACAAATCCTGTCAATTACGGAAAGCCATGCATTTTGTCAACCGTTGAGGCCATATCAGCTACATTGTACATCACCCGCTTCAAGGATGAGGCTCGGGATTTGATGGATGGCTTTAAATGGGGTCATACTTTTTTGGAACTGAATCATGACTTGCTTGAGGCTTACAGTGAAGCTGACAGCAGCGCCGAAGTCGTTAAAGTTCAAAATGAATTTTTAGCTGAAAAAGGTATTAATTCAGAGGAATAATCCTCTATTCTATTTTTTTTTATTAATTTAATTTACAATTTAAAAAATAAAAATATTAGGTAGATTAAATTTACAAATTAAAAATCATTTTCAAGCTCTGAAAATTGATCCTTGTTTTTCATTTCATGCCTTTTTTCGGACAGTATCTCCATTCCTGCAAATACCAGACCTGTTGCAACAAATGTTAAATGAAGGGCAATTCTCCAAAATTCCATATTGGGGTCAATTCTTGATGTTGCATTCAAAAAGTCCTGCAGCAGTTCTATAAGGGATATTGCAACAACAGAACCGATAATTTTAAGCTTAAGTCCTGAAAAGTCCAGCCTACCCATCCAGGATGGGCGGTCGATATGTGAGTCAGCCACATCAATTTTTGATATGAAATTTTCATATCCTGAAAATGCAACAATCAAAACCAGATTGGCTACCAGAGTCAAATCCAGCAGTTCCAAAACCTGAACTATCCATTCATTGTCTGTCAGTGTGCCCATAATTGAAATGAAACGGGCCACATCCCCCACAAACTTAATGAGTATTAAGATAAGCACCACAATCAGCAGGATATACATTGGTGAGAGAACCCATCTGCTTGCATATAACAGTTTTTCGGTATTGTCCTCGAGTGAATGTCTAAAGTCTTTTAGTGAAATTGTAATCACCTGCATATTAGTTGTTGAATTAATGTTTTGAAGTGTTGCTATTTTAATCATTCGATATGAGTTTCTTAATGAAAGCTTTTGCTTTATACGACTTATATTACATATTCAATAAAAATAATTTCATATTTAACGAATAAAATTTTTTTATTTTCAATTTTATAGGAGGAATGAGGATTTTTAATAAAAAACATGTATTTGTTCTGATATTGTTGATGTTATGTATTTTTACTGTAACGTCTGTCAGTGCAAGTGATTTGAATGCTACTGATGTAGGTCTTATTGAAGATATGTCTGATAATATTTTAAATGATGAAACTACAAAATTAACTTCTGTTGAGGAATCTGATGAAGTTTTAGTATTGGATAATCAGTCTAATACTCTATCAGCTACATACTATCCAACAAGCGTTTCACAGTTAAAATCAGATATTTCAAGTGCAAATGCAGGAGATACAATTGTATTAAGTGGAACATATAAAATTCATGATTATACTATAAGTAAAGAGTTGACATTTATAGGAACCAACGGTGCAACATTCGATGGTGAAGATAATAGAATTTTTGGAATTGAAAATTCAATCGTTACATTTAAAAATATCACTTTCAAAAATGGATATGGTAGATATGGGGGCACTATAGATGCTTACAGTGGCCAAGTTATTTTTGATAACTGTAAATTTTTAAAGTCTTATGCAGCTTATCGCGGTGGAACATTATTTATTAGCGGCACTGCATATTGTAAAATTACAAATTCATATTTTACAAATAGTAAAGTTGGAGATGGCTCTGGTGGAGCAATTTGTATAGAAAATTCTGGTGAAATAATCAATTGTACTATTGAAGGATGTTCAGCCACAGAAGGTAATGGGGGTGCAATAGTATCTAGAGGTGCAAATAATATAAAAATAATTGATTCAACAGTTATAAATTGTCGCGCCATCTATGGTGGTGCAATTCGTATCCAAGGCAATTCAAGAGAGTTATTAATTGATAATTGTACTTTCAAAAATAATGTTGCATCTCAAGACGGAGGGGCTATTTCACGTTATGAAAGTAGTTCTGTGGATATTATCAACTCCAATTTTGAAGGAAATTCTGCTCCATGGGGTGGTGCAGTCTATCTAAAATATACGGATGGAACAATTTCAAACTGTACTTTTAAAAATAATCATGCATCTTCTGATAGTGGTGCAGTTAGTGGAGGTGTTTTAACAGATTGTACTTTCATTGGAAATACTGCTGACGATTGTGGTGGTGCTGGCGCATGGGGCAGTTATTATAATTGCAATTTCATTAATAATTCTGCGAAAAATTTTGGGGGTGCAATTAAAAATGGGAAATCCATTGAAAATTGTACTTTTATTAATAATGCCGCAAGGATGGGCGGTTCAATTAGGTTTGATTCTCAGCAATCAAATGTAGTGATTAAAAATTGTGATTTTATTAAATCTTCTGCTAATAATGGTGGTGCAATTTATATTGGGGAAGGATTTAACAATATTAAAATTTTAAATTCTACTTTTAAAAGTTGCACTTCCTCAGAAGGATCTAGTGCTGTTGATATATTTAAGTCTAATAATATTGTAATTAACAATTCTAAATTTGAGGATTGTTCAGGTAAATCTTCTCCAGTAGGATTTTATGGCACTGTTAATGATGTTGAAATTAATGGTTGTGAGTTTTATAATACCTCCTCTAAAGAACTGGGTGGTGGTGCAATTTGCTCTAATGGTGGAAATTATCTAAAAATTAAAGACATTTACTTTGAAAAGTGTCAAGCTCATACTTATGGTGGAGCTATGGACATTTATGGGGTTAAAGATGTAAACATTATTGACTGTGATTTTTATGAATGTTTTACCGTTGTCAATGATGGAGGTGCTATTTCATCTGATTCTTGTAGTAATATAAATATCTTAGGTTGTGACTTCGATTCATGTAAATCAAATGGATTTGGCGGTTCTGTAAGGGTAGTCAATACTGGAAACTTATTAACTATTTCAGATTGTAATTTTTCAGATTCTTATTCAAATATGGAAGGTGGGTCAGTTTATTCCAAGAATGTTCCAAATGTAATTATTGATAACTGTGATTTTTTAAATTCATCTTCAAATCTCACAGGAGGTTCAGTATGTATTTTAACTACAACTAATGCCAATTTGAATGATTTGTATTTCAAGGATAGTGATTCTGGAAATTTTGCAGGTTCACTTTATATTAATGATGTGACTAACTTTAATTTATCCAATAGTGAGTTTATAAATTCTCATGCAAAAATGACTGGTGGTGCAATTCATGTTAATCCTGCAACTAATTTAAATATTTCAGACTGTTTATTTGATAGCTGTTCTGCAGAATTATATGGTAATTCATTAGATATTGGATTTACAAAAAACACAATAATTAAAAATTCAAATTTCACAAATTCAAATTATAATGGTCAAGAAGCAATTACATTCCCTGGCTCTGAAAAATATGAAATATTGGATTCAATTTTTGATGTAACTCCAAAAGAGGTAATTTGTCATTATAATACAATATTGTCTGCTGATGACTTTTCCATAGTAAATGGTGAACAGTGTACTATTCGAGCTACTCTGTCAAATGTAGCAGGTCCTCTTTCAAATAAACAGGTTACATTTAGTGTAAACGGTAACAGTTATAGTAGAACTACCTCTTCCGATGGTATTGTTAGCTTTAATGCTAAGGAGTATATTGGCGGTTTAGGCAGTCATGAGGTTATTGTTAGCTATGCAGGGGATTCTATTAACAGTGAGGTTTCAAAAACAATCAACGTTAAGGTGAATATGTATAGAGCCACTTTGACTGTTACTCCGTATGGTAAGTATTATGGTGATAAGTCTTTGTCATTTAAAGTTGTTGGTTCTGATAATAAGGTTAAAAGTTATGTTCCGATTCATGTGGATATTTATTTGAACGGTAATTTGTATCAGTCTGCTGATATTTCAACAGATCCCAATGGTATGGTTACTTATTCCATGTCTTCATTTGAACCGGGCAATTATTCAGTTAAGGCTTATGTAACTACTCAAAATGTTGATGTTAATACTGTTGAAATGGATAATATTGTGATTTCTAAGATTTCAGGTGTTATTGAGCTTTCCACTTCCAATAATAATAAGACTTTGAATATTAAGTTGGTTAATCCGGTCAATGGTGATGTTTACGGCAGCATTCCGGTTAAGTTGCAGTTCAATCCGAATGGTTATGAGACAGCTGTTACTACTGATTCAAGTGGTTGTGTGAGTGTGCCTTTGATGTTTGGTCTGGGTACTTATGGTGTTGTGGCTAGTGTTGATTCCAGTGGTTTTAAGGAATTTCCAATTGCAGAATTGCAAAATATTGTGATTTCCACTGCGGGTAAGGATGATTCTGTTGTCAAATTCAATAATGCCATTGTATTTGATTATTTGAAATCCGGTTCCACCACTTTAACTTTAGAGGGATGTACTGTGATTCGTGAGAAGGTTAGTGTTGATGGTCATCCTGAAGCTTCTATTGTTGTAAGCGGCAATAAGATTACTGTTTCTGGTCTTGCTGCGGGCAGTTACACTTTGCGTGTCGTATCCACTCCTGATGAATATCACAATTCAGTTACAAGAACTGTTGGAATTACAGTAAATAAGGTGGATTCTTCAATTACTATTGCAAAGCCTGTTTCATTCAGCTATGGTGATTCTGGTTCAACCAATGTTAATGTCAATGGTGGAAGTGTTGATTTTAATGGTGTTAGTGTTGATGGTCATCCTGAAGCTTTCATAGGTGTTGTAAACAATGCAATCACTGTTTCCAATTTGCCTGTGGGCAGTTATACTTTAAGAATTACTTCCACTCCGGATTCCAATCATAAGGCAGTGACAAAAACTACTACAATCACTGTCAGTAAGGTTGATTCCAAAATCAGTTTCGATAAGGCAATATCTTTTGTTTATGGCAAATCCGGTTCTGCTGCTTTGACTTTAACCGGTTGTGGCATCGTTCGTGAGGGTATCAGTGTTGATGGCCATCCTGAAGCCATAATTGATGTCAATAATAATGTTGTTACTGTTTCCAATTTGTCTGTTGGCGGTTATACTTTAAGAATCACTTCAGTTCCTGATTCCAACCACAATGCGGTTACCGACACTATTGTGGTTACTGTTAGCAAAGCTGATTCTGATGTCAAATTTTCAAAAGCTATTAATTATGATTATGGTGGTTCTGGTTCCACTAATTTGATATTAACTGGTTGCAGCGTTACTTTGGGAAACATTAAGGTTGACAATCATCCTGAGGCGGTTATACGTATTAATGGTAATGTTGTAAGTGTTTCCAATTTGGCTGTGGGCAGTTATACTTTAAGAGTTACTTCCACTCCTGATTCCAATCACAATGCCGTAACTCGCACTGTTGGTGTCACTGTAAATAAGGCCAGCTCAAAAGTAGGATTTTCCAATCCGATTGAATTTGATTATCTTGGTTCTGGCTCAACAACTTTGATTTTGGAGGGCTGTACTGTATCACTTTCCAATCTTAAAGTCATTGGTCATGATGAAGCTTTGATTAGTATTAACAGTAATAATGTTGTTAGCGTTTCTGGTTTGAATGCGGGAAATTATACATTGTCTGTTGAATCTACTCCTGATGAAAATCATAGGTCTTCTACTGCTACATTGTCTGTTACTGTAAATAAGCTTGATTCAGATCTTATTTTCATTGAGAATTCCATTTCATTTAAGTATTCCAAGTCAGGTTCCACTGCAATTGTTTTGGATAACTGTAAGGTTGCAAGTATGAGTATTGAAGGCAAGAGCGTTAAGCCTGTTCTTAAGGATAATGTAATCACTGTTTCAGGTTTAGCTGTTGGAAGGTATGTTTTAAAGGTCATTACTCAGCCTGTTAACAGCAATTATAATTCTGTTGTGAGGTCTATTCCTGTTGTTGTAATTAAGAATACTGCTAAAATTACTGTTAAAAAGCAGATTTTTGCTTATAAAAAAGCAGGTAACTGGGCTATCACTTTAAAAGATTCAAGCGGTAAGAGCATTTCCAAGGTTAAAGTCACTTTGAAGGTTTACACTGGCAAGAAATTTAAGCCTTATACATCTACTGCAACTAATTCCAATGGTGTTGCTTACTTTAATTTGATTAAATATTTATCTTTAGGCAATCACAAGGTTATTGTGAGTTTTTCACATGCGGGATATACTTGCAAGTCTGTTAGTTCTGTTATTTCTGTGGTTAAGCAGACTCCTTTGAAGTTTATTGTTACTCCTAAGACTACTGCTAAAGGTTTCAGTATTTCTATTGTTGTGAAGGATAAAACAGGTAAGAGGTATGTTAATGGTGTTAAAGTTAAGTTGACTATTGGTTCTGGTAAGAATATGAAGTCTATTGTTTTGGTTTCTGGTAATTATGGTAAGGGTAAAGGTGTTTGTGCTTATTCCACTAATATGTTGCCTGCTGGAACACATAAGGTTACTGTAACTTCTGCTGTTGTGAATTATGCTGGATCTGCAAGTTCTAAAGTGACTCTCAAGGCAAGTGCCAAAAAGTATGGTAACTGGTGGGAGAAAATTTCAAGTGGAAGAGCAACTTCAGCCGGATTAAAATAAAAGTGGCATATCTGCTTTTATTTTATCATTCTCTTTTTTTTTTAATGAAATCTTTTGCTTTATCTGATATTGATTATTCAATAGAAATAATATCTGTATTTAATGAATAAAATTTTTAGGAGTAATACTAATTTTCAATAAAAAATATGTATTTGCTCTGATATTGTTGGTGTTATGTGTTTTCGGCTTAACATCTGTCAGTGCAAGTGATTTAAACGAAACGGTGATTTCGCAAATTGATGATGGGGCAAGTTTGGAAGATGCTCCTAAGTTGAGTGTTGGTAAAAATAATGAACCTGAGATTTTAAGCGTTAACTATACTCCACAGAATTTCAGTGAAATTCAAACGGTGGTTGATAATGCCAGCGATGGGACATCATAACTATTGATGGATACAATTTATTTGAAGATACAATTGCAGTTAACAGTTCTTTAACATTTGTTGGAAAAAACAATGCTACAATCGATGGAAATAACAGTATAAAATTAT
This sequence comes from uncultured Methanobrevibacter sp., assembly GCF_946184425.1. Lineage (GTDB taxonomy): Archaea > Methanobacteriota > Methanobacteria > Methanobacteriales > Methanobacteriaceae > Methanocatella. The sequence goes on from NZ_CAMHFP010000033.1 coordinate 10,606, forward strand.
TTGCAGTAAATGCGAAAGGTGTTGTATTTGAAAATATCACTTTCATGAATGGCATTGCATTTGAGGGCAGCGGCATATCCTGTGTGGACTGCAGTTTTATCAATAATTCTGTTGAAAAGATTGTTCCTGTTGCTGGTAAAGATACTGCCCAGATTACCGTTAAAAAGCAGACTTTTGCCTATAATAAAAATGGCAAGTGGGCAATTACTTTAAAGGATTCCACAGGTAAGGCAATTTCCAATGTGAAAGTCACTTTGAAGGTTTTCACTGGCAAGAAGTTTAAGACTTATAATTCCACCGCTACCAATTCCAATGGTGTGCTTACTTTAACAAGATTAATGAATTGGTATTGGGAAACCATAAGGTTGTTGTGAGCTTTTCAAATAAAAACTATAACTGTAAGGCTGTCAGCTCATCCATTAATGTAGTCAAACAGACTCAGGTTAAGATTAAGGTTATTTCCAGAACCACTTCTAAAGGATTTTCTGTTTCAGTCATGGTTAAGGATAAATCTGGCAAGAAGTTTGTCAATGGCGTTAAGGTTAAGATGACTGTTGGTTCAGGTAAAAACATAAAGACTGTTACATTGGTTTCCTGTAACTATGGTAATGGTAAAGGTGTTTGCGCTTATTCCACCAATATGATGCCTGCCGGAACTCACAAGGTTAGCGTGACCTCTGCTGATATTAAGTATGTGGGATCTGCTGCTTATAAGGTGACTCTCAAGGCAAGTGCCAAAAAGTATGGTTCTTGGTGGGAGAAAATCTCAAACGGAATCAACACATCCTATGGGTTGAAATAAAAGCGGTTAATTCTGCTTTTATTTTACCTCTCTCTTTTTTTTAATGAAAGCTTTTGATTTATATGACTTATATTAAATATTCAATAAAAATTATTCTATAGTAAACGAATAAAAATTTTTTATTTTCAATTTTATAGGAGGAATGAGAATTTTCAATAAAAGAAATGTATTTGTTCTGATATTGTTGATGTTATGTATTTTTACTGTAACGTCTGTCAGTGCAAGTGATTTGAATGCAACAAGCATTTCACAAATTGATGATGATTTGGTGAGCGTTGAGAAAATTAATCATGCTCAAGATGGATTGGGTAGTGAAGATGTTGAAGAATTAAGTACAAGTGTGTATTCTGAAGTTTTATGTTCTAATTTTACTCCTGCGAATTTTGAAGAACTTCAAACTGTTGTTTCTAGTTCTAAACAGGGAGATACTATTGTTTTAAGTGGAACATATGTGTTTAATAGTACTATCAGTGTAAATAAGCAATTGAATTTCATCGGTATTAATGATGCAATTGTTGATGGAAATAATAGTGTACGATTATTTACTGTATCAGCAAAGAGTGTTACTTTTAAAAATATTACTTTTAAAAATGGTAATGCAACTGAGTATGGTGGTGCTATCCATGGATCCTGTAACGCAGTGAATTGTAGTTTTGTTAATAATTCGGCTAGTCAAGGGGGTGCAATTAGTATGGTTTCTGCTGTGAATTGTAGTTTTGTTAATAATTCGGCTAGTCAAGGAGGTGCTATCCGTGCTGGTTCTGCTGTGAATTGTAGTTTTTCTGGTAATTCTGCTGGCGATGGGGGTGCTATTTATTTTTCTGGTGATGGTTCTGTTGTGAATTGTAGTTTTTTTAATAATTTGGCTAGTGGTTCTGGAGGTGCTATTTTCGTTAAAGGGATAGGTTCTGTTGTGAATTGTAGTTTTTTTAATAATTTGGCTAGTGGTATTGGAGGCGCTATTTATTTAAACTATCCTGGAACTTCTGTGGTGAATTGTAGTTTTGTTAATAATTCTGCAAAAGCAGCTGGTGCTTTTTACATTAAAGGAAGTGGTTCTATCGTGAATTGTAGTTTTTTTAGTAATTTTGCTACGGGTGGTTCTAGTGGAGCTATATATTGGGATTATTATCCTTCTTCTAGAAAGGATACTGGTATGATTAGAAATTCTGTTTTTGAAAGAAACAATGCTCAAGGTGCTGGAGGTGCGATAGATATTGCTAGAGTTGCAGTTAATTTGGATAATTGTCGTTTTATTAATAATTCTGCAAAAAATGGTGGGGCTGTGTATGAAATGTGGTCTGATTCATTATTTTTTAATTGTAGTTTTATTAATAATCATGCTTATAATAAATATGGTGGAATAAATGGATATCAAAATAACTTTAAAGTTGTAAATTGTAGTTTTGTTAATAATTCTGCAACCAGTAACAATGGTGTGATGGGTGCTGGTTCTGCTGTGAATTGTAGTTTTGTTAATAATTCTGCAGGAGGAGACTGTGGTGCGATGGGTGCTGGTTCTGCTGTGAATTGTACTTTTATTAATAATTCAGCTAATAGTTATGGTGCGATGGGTGGTGGTTCTGCTGTGAATTGTACTTTTATTAATAATTCAGCTAATAGAGGTGGCGCTATGGGTTCTGGTTCTGCTGTGAATTGTAGTTTTGTTAATAATTATGCTAGTAACTATGGTGGTGCGATTTATGGAATGATTTCAGCTTTAAATTGTAATTTTATAGGAAATAATGCAACTAATGGGGGAGTTATTTATTATAGCGCTAATATTTTTTCATCTTCTTTTGAAAATTGCAATTTTTTCAATAATTTTGCAAGTGATATGGGTATAATTTATTTTAGATCACCTTCGGGTAACTATGCGAATGGACGTAATTTATTAAATTGTACCTTTAAAAATAATGTTGCAAAATATGGGTCTGTTATCTACTACAACAAATGTTCAAATTTCACAATAGATAACTGTTATTTTATTAATTGCTCTTCTGTTAAAGGTACCTTATATTTCCAAGATGATAGAAATATGTCACTAAATAAATGTCATTTTATAAATTGTTCTTCAACTGAACAAGGAAGTGCAATCTATTGGAGTGCAGGGGATGATTTTACCATTACCAGATGCACATTTGAAAATGGTAGTTCGACTAATTATTTTGAATTTTACAATGGTGCAACGGATTATAATATTAAAAACTGTAAATTTGATATAGTTCCAACTAATGTTTTATATCATAATGAGTATGATTTAAAGGTTAATGACCTATTCATCTCTAAAGAAGAAGATGCTATTTTAAAGGTTTACTTGTTGGATGATGATGTGCCTATTGCTAATAAGTACATTAAGTTTACAATTAATGGCAATCATGTTACAAATAAAACTAATTCGAATGGAATAGCCGAATTAAATGTTAAAAATTTCTTATCTGAATCAGGCAATTATATTGTAAATGTTTCTTTTGATGGGGATGACTTTAGCATACCTATTTCAGTTAACGCTAGTGTTTTTATTAAATATGATTCTGTTTTAAATGTTAATGATTCATTTTTCATTAAAGGAAGTGAATGTATTTTAATCATTAATTTGTCTGATAGTCGTGGTGGATTATCTGGTAAAAGAATTACTGTTTTCGCCAACAATAAAACATATGAATGTACAACAGATTCTAGTGGATTAATAGAGTTAAATATTGAAAATGCATTAACTGATGTTGGTGAATATTTGGTTAATGTAAAATTTGAAGGAGATGAATTTAACGTGCCAATTTCAAAAAATATTAGTGCTATCATAAGATATATGCCTATTTTGGAAGTTAATAATTTATCATTTGTTTTAGATGAAAATACCATGTTAACGGTTAAATTATCCAATAGTCAAGATTTATCTGATAAAAATATTACATTTGTAATTGGTGGCAGAAATTATTCTGCAAAAACAGATTTCAATGGTGTGGCTAGTTTTCCTATTTCAGATTATTTATCTGATTACGGTGATTATATTATTGAGGTAAATTTTGAAGGTGATGATTCAAACTATCCTGTTTCAGATTATGTGTCAGTTCATGTACTTAGATGCTTCGGTAATTTAACTATTGCTCAAGTTGGTAAATATTATAATGATACTAATTTAACATTTAAACTAATTAATTCAAAAACTAATCAGCCTATTGTTGATGCTCCTGTTACAATTATATTAGAAAATAACACTTCTAAAATACTATTCACAGATTCAAATGGTATGGTGAATTATGAAGTTAAATTACCTCCAGGCAGATATAATGTTAGTGCAAGTGTTTCAATGCCTCATGTTGAAGTAAACACTGTTGAATCAAATTTTGTTATTTCTAGTTATGTTGGAAGTATAGTAATTTCCCAAGCTGAAGATTGCAGACTTTTAAATCTCAAATTATTCAATCCTTCAACTGGTGATGTGTTTAAAGATTTCACCATAACACTTCACTTTGAAGAGAATAATAAATATGTTGATGTGAGAACTAATGAGGAGGGGCTTGCTAACTATTCAATACCGTTTACTCCCGGAAATTATTCCGTTGAAGCTTATGTTGATGGGGAATATACGGAATTCAGCACTGCTAGATTAAACAATATTATCATTAACAACAATATCAATTCACTTGTTTCTTTTGTTCCAGAAGTACTTACATTTAATTATTTGGATAGTGGAAAAATAGGAGTATATCTTCAAGGATGTTCTGTTCAACTGGAAAATATTGCTGTTATTAATCATCCAGAAGCGATTATTTCTTTAAATAGTGTTTCTTCAACTAGTGCTGAAATTACTGTTTCCAATTTAACTGCCGGAATCTATACTTTGCAAGTCATATCTACTCCAAATACAAATTATAATTCTGTAACTCGCTCAACTAACATTGTTGTAAATAAAATTGATTCAGGTCTTGTTTTAAGCCCTGTATCTTTTGATTATGGTAAATCTGGTTATGTGGAGTTCAATGTTGATGGTGGTCAGGTTATTCGTGATAATGTTAGAGTTTTAAATCATCCTGAAGCGGTAATTGACATTTATAATGATGAGATTAGTGTTTCTGGTTTGAATGCTGGTGAGTATATTTTAGAAGTTACTTCAACTCCTGATGATAACCATAATGCAGTTACTACAAACACAACAATAATCGTTAACAAGATAGATTCCAGTCTTGTTTTGAGCCCAATATCTTTTAATTATGGTCAAACTGGTTCATCAAATGTTGAAGTAATTGGGGGTTCTGTTTCACGCAATAATGTGGGAGTCTTAAATCATCCTGAAGCGGTAATTGACATTTATAATGATGAGATTAGTGTTTCTGGTTTGGATGCGGGTAATTATACTTTGCAAGTTACTACAACTCCTGATGATAATCATAAAGCCGTTACTGAAACTACTTCAATTACAGTTGGTAAGGTTGATTCTAGTTTAAATATTACAAAAGCAATTGTTTTTGATTATGGTAGTTCTGATTCAACCAGTATTGAGTTTAGTGGTTGCAGTATTAATTCAAATAACATTAAAATTTTAAATCATCCTGAGGCCACTGTTGTCTTCAGCGGCAAAGTCATTAGTGTTTCTGGTTTGGATGCTGGTAGTTATACTTTGCAGGTTACTACAACCCCTGATAATAATCATAAATCAGTTACCAAGACTATAGGCGTAACTGTTAATGAAATTGCATCAGATGTTATATTTGTAAATCAGCCATTATCATTTGATTATGGTGGTTCAGATTCTACAGCTTTGGTTCTCACTGGATGTAGTGTTGATTTAAATAATATAAAAGTTATTGGTGCTCAAGCTAATATTGCTCTTAAAAACAATGAAATTACTGTTTCTGGTTTGGATGCTGGTAGTTATACTTTGCAGGTTACCACAACTCCGAACAAAAATTATAAATCAGTAACTAAAACAATTAACGTTATTGTTAATAAAATTGATTCAACTATTGGCTTTAGTGAAACTGGATTGGTATTTGACCAAGGAGATTCTGCTTCAGTTAAAATTACTGTTGGTGGAGGCAGTGTTGGTAAAATTGGAGTAGATAACCATCCTGAAGCTATTATTGCAAATAACGGTGATGAATTTACAATTTCCAATTTGAATTATGGTAGTTATATGTTGACTGTAGTTTCAAATCCGGATAAAAATCATAATGCCATTTCTAAATCTTTAGATATTACTGTTAATAAGATGCTTTCAAATGTTAACTTTGGTGGAGATATTGTCTTTGATTATGGTGGTTCTGGTTCTACATGGATTAAGGTAATTGGTGGTGGTGTTTCACCGTCTGATATTAGTATTGTTGGTCACAGTGAAGCAGATATTACCATGACCTCTAATAATATCATCTTCGTATCAAATTTGAATGTTGGGGTTTACACTTTAAAAGTCATTACCACTCCTGATGAAAATCACAGATCTGTTGAGGCAACCGTTCCGGTTATTGTAAATAAGGCTAATTCAACTGTTGAGTTTAATGATATTTCATTTGACTATGGCTCATCTGGTTCTACAAGTGTTAGTGTAGATGGTGGTAAATTATTGCTTTCTGATATTAGTGTTATTGATCAGAGTGATGCTAAAATTACTTACAACGGCAAATCTATTACCGTTAGTGATTTGGATGCCGGTAGCTACACTTTACAGGTTACCACAACTCCGGATAGCAACCATAATGCTGTAAATGCTACAGTTAATGTTTATGTCAATAAAGTTGATTCAGTACTTGTTTTAAGTGATGATATTGTCTTTGATTATGGTGATTCTGGTTCTACTGTAATCACTGCTGGTGGAGATGATGTTTCACTTTCAGACATTAGTGTTGTCGGTGAGGAGAATGCTAAAATCAGTTTAAATAACTATAAGATTACTGTTTCAAATTTGGATGCAGGTAGATACACCTTGCGTGTCACCACATCTCCTGATAAGAATCATAATCCTATTACACGCAATGTTGATATTGTTGTAAATAAGGTCGATTCTGTTATTGGTCTTACTAATGCAGTAATATTTGATTATGGTGGTTTTGGTTCTACAAATGTAACTGTAATTGGTGGGGATGTTAAATATTCTGGAATTAGTGTTGATGATTATGATAATGCCAAAATCAGTTTGAATGGTCGCGAGATTACTGTTTCCAATTTGGATGCTGGTACATACATTTTACGAGTTGTAACCTCTCCTGACAAGAATCATAATTCAGTAACAGGTACAACTTCAGTCATTGTTAATAAAATTGATAGTGAACTGTCATTTAAAAATAATGTCAGTTTTAATTATGGAAGTTCCGGTTCAACTGGTGTGATAATGAGTGGATGTAGTGTTGAAAGAAGTGGAGTTAGTGTCATCAATCACAATGAGGCTGTTATAAGTGTTGTTGGGGATAATATTACCGTTTCCAATTTGGCTGCTGGTAATTACACTTTGCGTGTTGTTTCAACTCCGGACCGCAATCATAAAGCAGTAACCAAAACAGCTGAAATTACTGTTGCAAAATCCGATTCAAGTGTTGGGTTTACTAATGATATATCATTTGATTATGGTTCTTCAGGCACCACTACTCTGATTTTGGATGGATGCAGTGTTGATGTCAATGACATTAAGGTTGTTGGCTTCGATGCTTTGATTGAGATTAATGACAATAATATGGTTACCGTTTCTGGCTTGGATGTTGGCTTTTATAATTTAAGTGTCACATCTACTCCTGATTCAAATCATAAATCCGTTACCCGATTCGTTGGTGTGACTGTCAAAAAAGTTGATTCAAGTGTTGAATTTGATAAAAAAGAATTGTCATTTGTCTATGGTGGTTCTGGTTCTGTTGGTGTTAATGTTATTGACGGCAGTCTTTCTAAGGACAATATTCATGTTTTAAATCATCCTGAGGCTAAAATTCAGTTAAACGGCAATGTTGTAACTGTTTCTGGTTTGAATGCGAATACTTATACATTAACTGTAACTTCAATCGGTGACAAGAATCATAATGATTTTACAAACAGCATTGATGTTATTGTCACTAAAGCCAGCTCCTCTATAAACTTTACAAATGATGTGGTATTTGATTATGGAGGTTCTGGTTCTGTTGGTGTTAATGTAGCTGGAGGTACTATTTCTGAAGGTAATATTCGTGTTTTAAATCATGGTGAAGCTGAAATTCATTTAAAAGATGGTTCTATTATTGTTTCTGGTTTGGATGTGGGCAAGTATACATTAAGCGTTACCTCTTCTCCTGATTCCAACCATGTGGCTGTAACTAAAACTGTCGGAATTACTGTGAACAGAGTTGATTCTTCTATTGATTTTGACAGTAATCTGATTTCATATGATTATGGTGGTTCAGGGTCTGTTGGTGTTAATGTTGTTGGTGGCAGTATTTCCATTAGTGGTGTCATTATTGTTGGATCTGAAGTTAAACCGACATATAAAGATAATAAGATTGCAGTTTCCGGTTTGGATGTTGGTGATTACACTTTAAAAGTTACTACAACCCCTGACAGCAATCATAATTCTGTTTCAGGAACTATCAATGTAAGTGTTAGCAAGTCCAAATCTAAAATTGATTATACTGGGGACATTGTATTTGATTATGAATCTGTTGGAACTACTACTTTGATTTTGGATGGATGTACAGTTAAGGAGTCAGACTGTTATGTTGAGGGTCATTCTGAAGCTGTTGTTAAGATTAATGATAAGAATGTTATTTCTGTATCCAAGTTGACTGTGGGCAAATACACTTTGCATCTTTCATCCATTCCGGATAAAAACCATGAGCCTGTTAATGCAACTATAAATATTGTGGTAAATAAAATTGATTCAAAAGTAAGTTTCAGTAAGAACGCCATTTCCTTTAAGTATGCCAAATCTGGATCTGTTGTTTTAACCTTGGAAGGTTGCAGCGTTAAACTGGAAGATATTAGTGTTGTTGGTCAGAAAGCTAAGATTACTTTAAAAGACAATACTGTTGGTGTTTCCAATTTGGCTGTAGGCACTTATACTTTAAAAGTAACCACCACTCCTGATAATGTTCACAATTCCGTTGATGGTGAAATTAAGATTACTGTTACTAAAAACACTGCAAAAATTAAGGTTAATAAGCAGACATTTGCCTATAAGAAGGCCGGCAAGTGGGCTATCACTTTAAAAGATTCAAGCGGTAAGAGCATTTCCAAGGTTAAAGTCACTTTGAAGGTTTACACTGGCAAGAAATTTAAGCCTTATACATCTACTGCAACTAATTCCAATGGTGTTGCTTACTTTAATTTGATTAAATATTTATCTTTAGGCAATCACAAGGTTATTGTGAGTTTTTCACATGCGGGATATACTTGCAAGTCTGTTAGTTCTGTTATTTCTGTGGTTAAGCAGACTCCTTTGAAGTTTATTGTTACTCCTAAGACTACTGCTAAAGGTTTCAGTATTTCTATTGTTGTGAAGGATAAAACAGGTAAGAGGTATGTTAATGGTGTTAAAGTTAAGTTGACTATTGGTTCTGGTAAGAATATGAAGTCTATTGTTTTGGTTTCTGGTAATTATGGTAAGGGTAAAGGTGTTTGTGCTTATTCCACTAATATGTTGCCTGCTGGAACACATAAGGTTACTGTAACTTCTGCTGTTGTGAATTATGCTGGATCTGCAAGTTCTAAAGTGACTCTCAAGGCAAGTGCCAAAAAGTATGGTAACTGGTGGGAGAAAATTTCAAGTGGAAGAGCAACTTCAGCCGGATTAAAATAAAAGCATTAAATATTTTGCTTTTATTTTTCTTTTCTTTTTTTAGTGCGACAAGCAATTTTCTTTTAAATTTTGTTATATGAACTCATTATTTATTTTTTTGAGAGTTTTATGTCAGTACAACTATTAATATGTTGTTAATCCTGTTAGGAGAGTTATATGGCAACTCATATGATAAATCTTTTGATGAATCTTTTGAGAAAACAACGTTCAAATCTGTTTTAGGTGTTTATATGGTTAGAATTTGATGGGTATTTGCTTTAGGTAAATAATATGCTTGAGCGGCTTGTCGAAAACTGACAGGGCCGTTCAAAAGAGAGAAAGAGTGAGTAATCACTCCGACTTATCTGACAACTATTCTTAATGAAAGCTTTTGCTTTACATGACTTAAATTTAATGTATTATATAAAATATAATATTTACGAATATTTTTACTTAAATTTTTTAAGTAGTCAAATATTTCTGTGCTTTGTTCAATAAGTTCATGTTACATGTTAAATATTAATAAAACATATTTATCATGTTATATTTAATTATTGGATGGAATTTAAAAGAGTTAAGGTGAATTCATGAACAAGGATATTTTTATTAGTTATTCGTCTTCAGACCAGGAAATTGCAGAAGGAATCTGTAGTCATTTTGAAAAAAATGGTCTTTCATGCTGGATTGCTCCTAGAAATGTTCGGCCCGGTGAAAATTATGCTGAAGAAATCATGCTAGGTTTGGAAAATGCAAAAATCGTAGTTTTGGTATTTTCAAAAAATTCCCAGTCATCTAAATATGTAACTAAAGAAATTCAAAAAGCTTATATTAACAACAAGGAAATTTTACCGGTTAATATAGATGATTCGTTGCCCAAAGATAAAATGAAAACTTTTTTAAGAAATAAACAATGGCTGAATGCATTTCCAAATCCTGAAGATTCATATGATGTAATGGTAATGGGGGCCCGCCGTTTAATTGAAGGAAAACGTCCTGACAGAGGTTTTGTCCCAATGCATAGTGATGAAGAAAAGGGCGGTTTTTTCGACAATCATAAGTATCATGTAATTGCAATTGTAGCAATTATTCTGATAGCTGTTGTTGGTTTTGTTGCATTTAACGGAACGAGTATGAATTCTAACGGTACAAACTCTTCTCAATCGTTGGTTTCCATTGATTACATACAGATGGATGATGACACCGGTAAAGGTTATTCTTGGAAATATTCTTATTTTGTATTCGGATCAATATCTTCAAACGTAAGTGATTCATCTAATATTGTTCACATAGACTTTTTGGATGAATCCGGAAAAGTTGTAATGAGTAATGAAACAAAGGTGGGCGACATCAATGATAATACTTTAGGCATATACTATGGTGACAAAAATACTGCATCTAAAGTTTCATTGGAAGTACGTGACAGTTCAGGTAAGGTATTGGCTAATGCAGAAAGCAATAATTTTGTTGTTCAGTAAGGGGTGATTTGTTAATGAGTCAGGATGTATATATTTGTTATGATGTCAATGATCAGGAAGTTGCAAGCAGGATTTGTAATGTTTTGGAAAAAAACGAACTGTCCTGTTGGATTAAAAGCCGTGATGTAGGTGCAAATGATATTATAGAGGCGAGTGATAATGCGATTGAAAATTCTCATGTAATGATTTTAATTTATTCCAAATATTCAAAAGATTCCAATATTGTCAATACAGAAGCCGACCTTGCATTCGGCAGTGATGTGCCGGTTCTGATTTATAAAATTGACGATACTGAATTTGGGGGAGGATTTCCATTTTTCATCGATGACAATCGGGTAATTGATGCTCATGAAAATGTCGAATCAAAATTTGATGAGCTGATTTCTATCCTTTCAGTTTTGGTTAAACAGCAAAAAGACAAGAAAAGAAGTTTATCTTACATTATAAAAAAACATAAAAAGCCAATTGTTATTGCTATTGCATTGATTGTTGTGGTTATTGCAGGCATTTTTGCTTATATGAATTTTGTTCAACATGCAGAAGATGAAAACACGGTACCTCTAAATCCTGGGGATGTAAAGATTAACGTAACTGATTTTCATGTAGATGATGTGCGTAAAAAAGGATACTCCTGGAATTATTCATATTTTGTAGGTGGAATAATTTCTCCAGAGCCTGTTGGAAAGTATGTTGTCTCATGTGATTTCTATGACAAGACAGGTAACCTGGTAAATACTACTGAAACCGAAATCTCAGATATTCAGAGGGTCAATGACGGTTATCTGTTAGGTTCTGATGTTTCGGGCACAAAAGACATTACAAGAGTTGAAGTAAACCTGCTTGATGCTAAAAATAGGGTAATAGCTCAAGGTGAAGCTGAGCTTTGAATTTTTGAGTGGTGTTAAAATGGATATTAAAAAAATAATTCTAATTGTAGCTATTGTTGTGGTGGCTATTGCTGTTATTGGAGGTTATTCTTTATTTAGCACTCCAACTGTAGACATGAATCAGACTACTATAGTATTGAGTAAGTCTGCATACATGAATGTTCCAATTCAGGACAATGCCTCATCCAATGCAGATAAGGACGGTATTTTCCATTATGTGGATAAGGAAAATGGCATTAACATTACCAGCTGTAATTCAAATATATCAAAAAAATCAAGTATATCTAAAATGATTGCTCTTAAGAATTCAACAGAATATAACTCTAAGAAAATCAAGGAGGACAATGTTGTCGTGTATGAAAAGAATGGTACCTATTCCATATTTGTTAAAAACATTGAGTATAATAACACTATCATGCTGCAGTCTACAAGTAAGAATCTTCTGATGGCATGCTGGAACAGCCTCAAGTTCCATAATCCTACAGATAAGTTTAAGTTTGATAACACTACCAGTGGTTCTAATGTGGTCAATGCGGTGGAACAAACCCAGAGTGTTGTTGGAGATGTAAGTTCATCCTATTCAAGTCCGTCCACTTCTGATTCATCATCTTCATCTTCATCAGATTCATATTATTCAACAGATAGTTCATATACTACTGGTGGTGACAGTTGGAGTTATGGAGGATATGGATCAAGCAGCAGTGGCGGTTCCTCCAGCAGTGATAAAGGATATACAAGTTATGTCTTTTAAATGATTGGTTAAAAAAATTATTTAAATTAATAATAACAGAGGTTTAATTATGAGTGAAAGTAATTTGCGTCAATACATTAATGAATTTTTCGATGAATTGGTTCTATATGATGACTATCATAACAATCACTATTATAAAATGTTATTGAAGGCAGGAATTGATGTTTTCTTGGATAACGAAAACTCATACAATGCTTATGAAATCTATAGAACTTTTTTCATGATTTATCAAATTTCAACAGAAAACAAGTCAGACGAATCCAATAGTGAGAAAATCAGTCTTGTTGGGGAACCAAATACTCTTTTGGATTTGGTTAAAATAATGAAAAAATACGAAGAAAACACAGGAGACCTAATAGAAAAACAAAGAGATCATTTTATTCACTCTGTTAATGTTTTCCTTTTGGGTTTGGCAATCTATTCCCAAAATAAAAGTTACAGGGATAAGTTTAAAGACTATATTCTCAAAAGCCCTTATGAAAAGTTCTACAAGATTGACGGGGAGTTTTCCCATGAGGAATTTTTATACCGCTGGGGTGTAGCTGCACTTTTCCATGATATAGGATATCCTGTTGAAATCATTGGTAAACAGTTGAAGAAATTTTTAAACGATGGAATCAAATCAATTTCCAGTAGCTATGATGCTGACACTGCAATTGACTTCAAGGACTTTAATGAGTTCAACACTATCGTTAAAATAGAGCCGGACTTTGCAGATAGCTATACTTCCGTCTATCCGGAGGCTAAATTTTTGAATTTATTTAAACCAACAGACATTATGGCTCATAAGATTGCAACAGACTTTAAAAGCGTTGACGTCAATGATGTGGTAAAGCATTTGGACTCTTTTGTTGACATAATGGGTGAGAGCGGATTTATCGACCATGGATTTTTCTCATCTATACTGGTAATGAACTCCTACGGGTATCTGATTCAGAAATATGCGAAAAATCATGACTTTTTCTTCTATCCCATTGTGGACAGTGCAACAGCCATCTTACTGCATAACTACTATAGGAACGTTTTGCAGAAAAGTCCATTTGAGTTAAAATCATTGCATCCTTCACAATCTCCGTTGGCATTCCTTCTGATATTATGTGATGAACTTCAGGAATGGAACAGACAGCCTTTCGGTGTTAAGGATAAGAAAAGAAGCCATGTCAACGAATTGCTTTTAGATATTGACGATAGGGGAATGGATGTTGAATACATAGTAAAGGAAGGTTCAATGGGACTTGGATTTTCCGAAGATAAGGAAGAACTTCTTAAGAATGTATTGTCCTTAAGAAGCATTTTTAAATTTGGACTTAGAATAATCACTGATGTTGAACAGGACAATATTTTAAAGGAAATTGTCCATGAGGAATCTCAGGCTCCGGACATCTTGATTAGAAATGTCGAAAGAATTGCAGTTCAGATTCATCGGCAGTATGTTGAAACTACTCAAAAGCAGCATGATGAAATGATTGCCAATGGTGAAGAGCCTGATGAGGGGTTCATGAAAAAATACAACGGTCTGTGTTCATTTGAGGAACTGACTCCTCAGCTTAAGATTGCAAATATCAGGCAAGCAAGGTCTATTCCAGGAAAACTTGACATTATAGGATGTGAAATTGCACTTGCTGAAGATGAAAGGGAAGCTATTTTGGAATTTTCCGAAGATGAGGTTTTGGATTTGGCCATTTATGAGCATAAGGAATGGTGTGATGAAAAAATTGGAACAGGTTGGACTTTTGGTGAAAATAAAGATCTGAATAATCTTGTAACTCCATATTTGGTTCCATGGGATGATTTGACACCTGATATTCAACAATATGATATAGATCCTGTAAAGAATATTCCTCATCTTATGGAATCACTCGGATTGAAGGTTGTAAGAACCAAAAAGAGGCTTTTAACATTTGAGATGCATAAGTTTTACATGGAATCCCATGAAGATTCGCAGCAATTCGATGATTTGCCTGATTACATCAAATATTCCAACTATAAGCAAACAGATTTCCTGGTTAAAATTTTATCCGAACTTGGCTATGATGTGGTCGATGTCGAAAGCACAGGAAAACCTATCTCCGGTTTTGATGAGGATTCCATCGACTATTTGGCTCAAAGGGAACATAATGCATGGTACAAACTCAAGGTTAACTTGGGCTGGAAATATGATTCAGTTAAGGATTATGATGCGAAAACCAATCCGAATCTGGTTGACTGGACCCTGCTCGATTATGAAACTCAGGAGTATAATAAAAACACTTTCAGAAATCTTCCTAAATTGTGTGAAAATGTTGGCTTAAAAATTGTTAAGATTTAATTAACAATTTTTTTATTATTTTAGGGGTTTTAACTAAACCTTTAAATACTATTAAGTTAATATAATTTATTAATAGTTATGAAAACTGAAAATTGTTTTTTATTTCATAACCTTTTATTATTATTGATTTTCATGATTATAAGGAGGAGTTATTAATGGCAAGATTTGAAGAAGCAGAAAACAGAATGTTCAATGT
>NZ_CAMHFP010000034.1 GCF_946184425.1 uncultured Methanobrevibacter sp.
AGCGCTAGTAGAATAAAAATAATAGAACATCATTCTATGTATTATTCCATTGTATGTCAACATTGTGAAAGTGCACCATGTATAACTATCTGTCCAACCGATGCAGTTACCGACGGAGGTGTAAACAGCGAAAAATGTATTGGTTGCGGATTATGCGTAATGGCCTGTCCATTCGGTGCAATGACTTTCCAAGCAAGCGTTGCTGAAAAATGTAACCTCTGTGCTGACAGAGACGAAGGACCAGCATGTATTAAAGCATGTACTAAAAGAGCTATTACCGTAGTTGATCCCGCTAAAATCAAAGCTAAAAATCAGGAAAAATTCTTGGCTAAACTTGCAGGATTATACGAACCAGAAGGTAAGAAAAGTGGCTTTGTCCATGTAATTACAAGTCAAGCTAGAGCAAGACTTGTTTTAGAAGAATAAATAGAATTATGTTTAATTCAGGAAATTGTACAACATGTACAACCTGTGGAAGTTGTCAACAAACACCAACTGTTGACACTCCCCACTTATTTTGTATGAATTGCCAACCATCAGAAGCACCGTGCCTTTTGGCATGCAATGAAAATGCCGTTGAAGTTTTAGGAGGTGCCATAACCATTAACTGGGACAAATGCACCAGATGTAAAAAATGCGTGGAAGTTTGCCCGATTGATGTAATTAAAATTTAAATATCTTAAAATCCAAAAATAAAATTAATTAATTTTACAAGGTTTTTATTTTGATTACTAAAGATACAATTAGAGATACTGTTTATGAACTTTATAAAAAAGCTGTTATTGTTCTTGGCGAAGATGTGAAAAAATCTCTTGAAGATGCTCTTAAAATAGAAGAACATGACCTTGCAAGGTTAAATATTGAAGCTATATTAAAAAATATTGAACTTGCAGAAGAAAAAGGCATCCCAATGTGTCAAGATACAGGTCTGCCAGTTGTTTTTGTAAAATTAGGTAATGTGGAAGTTGAAGATTTGCAAGGAGGAATAGAAGAAGGTATCAAAAAAGCTACCTCAGAAATTCCAATCAGACCAAACATTGTAGACCCCCTCACACGTGAAAACACCAACATAAATGTTGGAGATTACATCCCCCCAATAGATATTGAACTGATTGATGAAGATTATCTTGAAATCACAATTTTACCAAAAGGATTCGGATCAGAAAACAATAACGCAATGAAAATGGCTCTTCCTGCAGAAGGAATTGAAGGAATAAAAAAATTCGTTGTGGAATCAGTTCTAAAAGCAAAAGGAAAACCCTGCCCACCTACAGTAATTGGTGTTGGAATTGGAGGAACATCTGATTTATGTCTAAAACTTGGTAAAAAAGCATTGCTTGGAAAAGTTGGTGAAAGAAACCCTGACCCACAATTAGCAAAATTAGAACAGGAAATTTTAGATGAAATCAATGCATCAGGCATTGGCCCAATGGGACTGGGTGGAAAGACTACTTCACTTGATGTGAAAATCTTGAAAGCCCATACACATACTGCAGGATTACCCGTTGGAGTTTGCGTCCAATGCTGGGCAGACAGACACGCAACTGGAAAAATATATGATGAATAGCTGGTTTAAAACCAACTATACTCTTTTTTAAAAAAAATAAAATTATCTGAAAGACCTTGGAGTAGTGGACCTTGGAATGTTTTCATGAAATTCAATTGAAACATCCATAATCTCCACGGAGATATCGCCAATTCTTTCGAAGGCTTTTATAACCCTAAACAAATAAATGAAATAATTTGAACGTTCCTTCTCATCAAAAGAACTTTCAGCCATTTGAGTTGCTATTAAATTAATAGATTTTGACTGAAGGATATGTATTGAGTCTTCAAGTTCCATCAAATCATCTTTTAATTCAGTTTTGCCTTCAATGAAAGATTTCATGGAAAGACGAATCATTTTTTGTGCAATTTTATACATCTTCTTTAACTTCTTAAAAATATTTTCGTCAATCTCATAAACATCATTAATTACAAATTTTGCAATATGTCCGCAATAATCCCCAATTCTTTCCAAATCATATGCAACTTCATTATAAAGCAGGGATTTTGAAAATTCAGAATGCTTATTAATACTTAAAATAGTTTCGACAGAAGTCCTAATCTTTTCCACCATATTGTTAGTGGCATAATCCATTTCCAAAGCACGTTCAGCCCGTTGTTTATCATATTCTAAAAAAGAATTAAAGGATTCTTCAAGTTGAGAGTGAACATGTTTTGCCATATTATCCAGCATGTCATTTACCAAAACATTACCTGAAGTTACCTTTGGACTCCTAACATAATCACTTAAAGATGAAGCAATTTTTTCATAAGTCTTTAAATCAATCATATAAGCCCTTTTAACAGTACCTTCCTTTACAAGAGGCTGTAATAACTGAGTAACATATCTTCTAGTAATACCCAACCTTTCAGCTATTTCATCCTGAGTAGAAGGATTCTCATATAGGATAAGATCCAATATATCCTTTAAAGTTTGGTCTTTCTTACTCATTACAACACCTTATTTCTTATATTCCTCAAGCAAATCATTTGATTCAAACTGTATGTTTTTAGAAGATCTGTTAATTTTTGATTCATGATTACTAATATCCCCTTTATTGGAAACACCGTTTGATTCATATTTTGTTTGAGGATTTTGCTTAGGAATATCCCTTTGGAATTTAGTAATTCTTGACTTGTGAGAAACATTATTGACTTGGGAATGATTCTCAACATTATGTGAAATTTTCCTTTTAAATGTGGTGTCGACAGGAGGTTTATTTCTAACTTTCACAACTCTCCTTCCGGGATGGTCAAAATCATTTCTATATGAAACATGATTCTCAGTAAAAATTTCTTCACCATCATCATTGGAAATCATTTTAGAATTATTATCTGACTCCCTAGCAGACATTAAAATCGCAATTATTACAAATACAAGTAAGAGCAATGTAATAACTGCAATTGGGAAATCAAAATATTCAAATATCGGACGATATAAATCAGTGATTCTGTTTCCAATATCTACAAAACCTCTAGCCAAAAATATCAAACCAATAACAGCAATAATTATTCCATGGATCTTTTTAACATTTTCAGGTTTTAAAATTAAAGGATAAACGCTTATGACTATTAACGCCAAACCTAAAATCTTATACAAATTATTATTAGCAAAATTTTGAAGTGAAAGATAAACATTTAAGAATGTTCCAGGCAATATATTCGCTTCTGCCAAAAAGGAACAAATTAATAATAATTGAATTAAAGCTATAACAATTAATGGAAATACATATGCAACATCCCATTCAAAATTATGTTTAATTGATACACCAGATACAGGTTTTTCAAGTGCTTCGGAAAGCATATTATAAAGAACTGAAGAGATAACAGAACCAATAACTGTACCGGCAACTCCCAGAACAGAAGTTAATACAGCAACAAAAGCTGAAATAAAACCAACTAATACTAATTTACGGTAATTCAAATTTTCACCTCGAAATACATTTAATTAAAATATACTATGATAATTTATATCGTAAATAATTTATTCTTTTAAGTATTTAAAGTATTGTTACTTCGGCAGGCAATTTTTAATATACCCATAAAATTTACATTAAATAGAAAGTATTATAAAAAATAGCTTAAAGCCTTAGGGGGGATTCGAACCCCCGACTTCCACCTTACCAAGGTGGCGCTCTACCGGCTGAGCCACTAAGGCATAATCGAGAATTAAAAAATTACAAAAAATACAAAATAGTGCAAGGGAAGGGATTCGAACCCTCGAAGGCCTATACCAGAGGATCTTAAGTCCTCCCCCTTTGGCCGCTCGGGCACCCTTGCATACAATACTTATATTTGATTACATCATATATAAATGTTTCCATTATAACATATATAATCAAAAAAATTTTACAAAATACAATATAATATTATTTAACAAAGTATATAAATATTAAGATATTTAAAACTAATTATATTAATAAAATTTAAAATCAAATAAAATGGTGTATTAATTGCAAATCGATATGGAAGAATGCGGAATTTGTGAAGATTGTATTGATGTATGTATGGAAGAAGCTATTTCAAAAAGAGCTTATAAAGTTGTTATTGACAATGATAAATGTGATTCATGCGGAGAATGCATTGATGTTTGTCCTGTCGGTGCAATATATGAAGATTAGCCAGGGTTGAACATGAAAAAGATTCTAAAAAAACTTTCATTGGTAGACTACATAATTATAATACTTGTAATATGCGCCGTTATTTTTGCGTTTATACATATTACAGCAGATGATTCATCACATACACAAAAAACTGCTTTTGATGCATCAACAATCAATAAAATACCAGACACTTATTTTCCAAATTATTTAGATGGAAATATAATGAAAGTAACCATTAACGGAATCAATGCCACAAATGGTGAAGAAGTTAATATGAATGGTACCTTGAAATGGATAGAAGACAATGGTGGAACCAACATTAAGATGCTGGTTGATTCCAATAACCAAACATATTTAGTGGGATTATACAAAAGCATTCCTGATGCGGATATTTATATAAATACCATTTCAATTGAAACAAATGGCACCAAATACGATAATTTGGTTGAATTCACATTAAAACCTATGAATGTGACTTCATTAAATGAGCTTGTAAGTAAAATTCCGAACAATACAAATTATGAAATTTCAACTGAGATTACTACAAATTCAATAGACGGAAGCAAGTTACAGGAAATATCCAACTTGATTAATGCAAAAGATAAAAGAACCTCTATAAAAAGCGGCGATCCAGGTACAAATACAAAATTGAAATTAACAAGATCAACTGAACAAAACATTAATGATGCAAATTCAATACTGGGCAGCATCAACGGACTTACTGACGATATTGTCATTAGGGTTTATGACTGTACTGACAATCAATTAAATGCCATTAAAAATAACTATGATGTAGTGAATATTAGAAATTTTTAAGTTGTGTAAAATATGAGCCTAATTTATTCAACAATAATTTCCATCGTGAATAGGATTAGTTATGAATTCCACAAATCATATCTATTCACAACCATTTTTTCCATTTTATCATTCTTAGAAACACAATGGGTCAACAGTTATTTTAAAAGATTTTATCCCAATGAAAATTTTCTAAGTATTTTAAATAGGAACTATATCATCAAAAACCATGTTTTTAATCCATTGGTTGTAATTTTATTATTCTCGATTTTTTTATTGCTGTCAATAAATTCAATAACCTCCAGTTTGGCAGTTACATTACTGATTGGATTTATCTCATTTTTTATTGGAGTTTCCATCATTGCAAAATTTTTACTCAACAACAGCAATAGAACTATAATCGAATTCAAAAGAGACGACATTTATTCACTTGGATTTTGTTTGATGCTTGTGAGCATAGTATTCTTCTTTATAAGCATTGCATCAGTTGGAGGAATTCCTATTTTAAAACCTTCAATCAGATATTTATTAAAACCAGCATTCACAATGCCTGTTTTTTTAATAATACCCGCAACTTCCTTGGTGGCCAGTTCATATCTAAAAGATTTTCAGATGAAAAAAATCACACGCTCACAAGTGAGATTTAGATTCTTATTTTTACTGGCAATTGACTGTGCAATATTATTAACTTTAGGTTATAGGACACCACTACTTGCAGCATTTCTCATCATAATTATCATAGGTTATTTTGGAAATATTGTTTCACCATGGGAAGTTGTGATTGGTGCATTAATTGGTGTAGGTGCAATCATAGGAATTGGTTATTTTAGGTCAGTTAAAGAGTTCACCATAACCACAGCAACAAACCCCCTAAACACATTACAAAACAGAGCAGATTTTACATTGCATGTTTTAAATTTACTTGATTTTCTTGGTGGCAATTTTGGCCTGACACATGGAAACCTACTGGCAAGCACAATTCCGGGAAGTGAACTGGGACCAAGAATGTTAGTTGGAAAACTAATCGCTTGGAGAAGTGAAGTAACAATAACACCAACATTAATCGGACAGATGGTTATTGATTTCGGTAAAGTTGGTGTTGCTGTGGAGATGTGCATTTTAGGTTTCGTTTTGGGAATCGGATTTAAAATTGTTCAAAAAACAAAAGATTATTTTTACATTGGGCTTTATAGTTTAATTTTAACATATTCCATTTTAGGAATCGAAACAGGAATATTAGATGTTCAAGTAATTGGATACTTCATAATAGCTATTTTTATTTATGCAATTTATATCGTTAAAGCAAAAAATTAATTACTTTTTTTATCCCCCAAGTATTACAATAACTTAAGAATAATACTAAAAAGTATTACTTTAATAACATTTATATAGGGTTATATCATTAAAATATTAAATGTCAAGTTATATTGAGTAAGTATTACGCATTAAATTTAATAATAATACCTAAAACTTGATATTTACATAAATAAATAAAAATAAATCTAAATTAGTAATACATACATTATAAATAAAAAACAAAAAAGTATTACTTTAAATTTTGGAGGAGAATAAATTGCATATACCAAACGGATTTATTCCTATCACACAATGTATAGTATATTATGTTATTTTGATTGTTGCATTGTACTTTTCTGTGAGATGGGCTAGAAACAACCTTGATGAAAAACGTATCCCCCTTTTAGCAGTATTGGCGGCAGGTATCTTTGCAATCATGTCCATGAACATACCTATTCCCTTCGGTACCAGTGGACACATGGTTGGAGGAGCATTAGTAGCTATCGTATTTCTTGCACCTGAAGCAGCAGTATTGGTATTCACCATCGTGTTATTAATCCAGGCATTAATCTTTGGAGACGGAGGAATTACAGTACTGGGAGCAAACGTATTGAATATGGCAATTATTGGAGGATTTGTAGGATTGTACACCTTCAAAGGATTGCAAGGAATCGTTGGAAAATACCCTGCTGCAGGAGTTGGAGCATGGTTAGCTACTGTAATTGCAGCACTGGCATGTGCGGTTGAACTGGCAATTGCAGGAACATTCCCAATAACTATCGGAATTCCATCCATGGTATTATACCACGTATTTATCGGAATAATCGAAGCTATTCTAACTGTTATTGTTCTTGCAGCGTTGGACAAGTTCAGACCGGATTTACTCGTATGGAACAGAGGAGATGCATAAAATGGAACAGAAAGATAAAATTCTCATCATTGCAGCGGCTGTCATATGTATTGTGATTGCATGCTTATCACCATACATTGCATCCAGCAATCCAGACGGTCTTGAAAAATCTGCAGAGGACTCCGGACTTGCAGAAGATTTTTCAGTAGAAAAAATTAACGGCATCCCCGATGCAGTCCTGCCGGATTATGCATTTGCAAATGATCCTGAAAATCAGCCGTTACAAATTGTCGCACTGATAATCGGCATAATTGTAACACTGGGATTAGGATATGCCGTTGCCACAATAGTTAAAAGTAGAAATTAAAATTATTAATTTCTATTTTCCTTTTTTTTTAAAAAATAATTGAAATTCATTAAAATTAACATAAGGAAATAATAATATATTACAAATTTTTAATATTAAACTAGTGAATTAACATGGCAGACATAACACAGATAATAAGATTTGATGATTTGGCCTCAAAAGAAAGTCCAATACATAACCTTGAAGGCAGGATAAAACTAATATCAACAATTCTTATTACCGTTGTTTGTGTTGTTTCACAAGAACTTTTTATTCCAATAGTACTGGAGTTATTTTTACTTATATTATTTAAAATAGCTGATTTATCATACATTGATTCATTTAAACGATTATTGATGTTGCTTCCATTTGGAGGGGCAATCATAATTTTTCAACCGTTTATACAACCAGGAACTATCATCTGGAGATATTCATGGTTGACAGTGACAGATGTCGGGCTGAATTGGGCAATCCTATTATTGGCCCGTATGATTGTGACATTAACAGTGGTAATTCTCTATTCATCAACTACACCTCTTCAGGAAATGGCAAGTTCTTTTAGAAAACTAAAAATGCCAAGGGATTTGGCTATGATTTTATCAATTATGGTCAGATTTTTATTTTTATTTGTGGACGAACTTGCAGCAATACGCAAAAGTCAAAAATCAAGAAATTTCAATATTCATGCTAAAAATATTTCATATAAATGGAGAGTTAAACAGGTTGGATATACTGTAGGCATGATGTTTTTAAAGGCATATGAACAGGGAGAACGAGTTCATAAAAGTATGGTGAGCCGAGGATTTTCAGATACATCAGAAATGTTCAATGAAAAGAAATCCCCTGAAAAAAGCGATTATATATTCTTAATTTCAATTATAATAATTATACTCATATTAGAAATTCTGCTATTCAAATTCAGTGGACAATTAGGATATATTGGCCAGAACTTATCAATAAATTAGAGGTTTAAAATGACAGACATTCATCTAGAGACAAAAAATTTATCTTTTACATACCCCGACGGTACACGGGCTTTAAAAAATGTCAATATACAGGTCAAAAAAGGGGAAAAGATAGCTATCATCGGACCCAACGGTGCCGGTAAATCAACATTGTTCTCTCATTTCAATGGTTTAACCGAACCAACATCAGGACATGTTGAAATAGATGGTGAAAAAATAGTTTTTGAACGTGAAGAACTGCTTAAAGTAAGACAGAAAGTAGGAATTGTATTTCAAGATCCAAATGACCAGTTATTTGCACCTACCGTAAAAGAAGATGTTGCATTCGGACCTATGAATTTAGGTCTTGAATATGAGGAAGTTAAAAAAAGAATTGCAGAATCTCTAGAAATGGTTGGAATGAGCGGGTTTGAAGATAAGACACCGCATCACTTAAGTGGAGGTCAGCAAAAAAGAGTGGCCATTGCAGGCATTGTAGCGATGATGCCAGACATAATGATTCTGGATGAACCTACAGCTGGTCTTGACCCTGAAGGTGTTGATAAGGTACTTGACATCCTAAATAAACTTAACAGTGAAGGAATGAGTATTGTAATTTCATCACACGACATAGAAATGGTAAACGAATTTGCAGATAGAATTTTTGTTTTATATGATGGTGAAATTATAGCCCAAGGAGACAATCATCAGATATTTTCAAATAAAGAATTATTAAAAAAAGCTCATCTAAAAGCACCAGTAACTACAGAAATATTATATAAACTAAAAGAAAACGGATTAAATGTAGATACTGAAAAATTAAGTATTGAAGAAACAGTAAAAGAAATATTAAAAGCTAAAAATATTTAATTTGTAGCTTTTCTTCTATTTTTAATTTTATCTTTGAGTTTGGTAATGAATTCAAATTCCTCTTCGAGTTCAGGATGATTTCCAAAACCACAGTTTGGACAATGAACCTGATTGCAGTTATCATGCTTACCGCAACTTGAACATCCACGGTTTTCCAAAGCATTTTCATCAAACTCGAAACCGCACATACGACATTTCATAATAACACCGCTAAAAAAAAATAGTTAAAAAAATAATAAAAAACATTGAAGTTATTCTACTTCAATATTTTTAGCTTCTTCTTTACGAAGACAAATATCGTATCCTTTTACACTCATTTCAATAGGATCTCCTAAAGTAGCTACTTTTTTAATTTTAATTTGAGCTCCTTTAACAAAACCCATACCTAATAAATGTCTTCTTAAACCCACATCACCAGTTTCATGATATTTAACTAAAGTGACTGTTTCACCAGGTTTTGCATCATTTAATGTTTTCATACTATCACCACGATAATTAAAAAATAAATTTTTAGGTATACAAAACTTTGTACAACCTAATATATAAATATTTAGTTATAACTAAAAATTTGAAAAAATGATAATTAGCAAAAACTAATTATCATAGATTGTATTTATCCAAATCCAGCCAATAAACCAACATTGTAGATTAATAAAGATACAATGTATGCAGTCACTAAAGTAATACCTGCCATGGTCAATGGCCATTTCCAACTGTTGGTTTCCTGTTTGATTGCACCGATAGCTGCGAAACAAGGCACATATAATAAACAGAATGCCATAAATGAATATGCAGACAATGGAGTGAATATATTATGAACTAAAGCTTTCACACCTTCTTCATCATCTTCTTCCAAACCACCTAATGTACCGAATGTGGATACAACAACTTCTTTAGCAACTAAACCGGTGAGGATAGCAATACCAGCTTGCCAGGTACCGAAACCTAATGGTGTGAAGACAGGTGCAATTGCAGTACCAATAATACCTAATACACTGGCTTGAGATCCGTATTCTACACCGAATGGCAAGTAACTTAAAATCCAAATTATAATTGCTGAAGCTAGAATAATGGTTCCCGCTTTTCTTAAGAATCCTTTTGTTTTATCCCAGGTATGTAATAATACACCTTTTACGGATGGAACCTTATATGTTGGAAGTTCCATAACAAATGGAGCAGACATTCCTTTAAACATAGTTCTTTTGAGTATTCCTGCAACAATAAGAGCCACAACAATACCTAATAAATATATAGATAATAAAATTAAACCTTGGTTTGCTACAAAGAATGCACCAATGAAAATGGAATAAATTGGCAATCTTGCAGTACATGACATGAACGGAATAAGCATCATGGAAAGTAAACGGTCAGATTCGTTTTCCATAGTTCTTGTTGCCATTACAGCAGGCACTCCACAACCGAATCCTAAAATCATAGGAATGAAAGCTTTACCGTGAAGACCTACTAAAGAATGCATGATTTTATCTAATGTAAATGCAGCCCTTGCCAAGTATCCACTGTCCTCCAATATGCTTAAGAATAAGAACATGAGAATAATTTGTGGTAAGAACACAAGTACTCCACCTACACCACCAATAAGACCGTCTTGGAGGAATGAACCTAACATTTCATTTCCAACAGCTCCTGCCAAGTATTCACCTAACCATGCAAACCAACCGTCAATAAAGTCAACGAATGGAGTTGCAATTGTGAAAGTTAACTGGAACAATAAGTACATTATAATAATAAAAATAGGAATCGCTAAAATTCTGTTAGTAACAATATTATCTATTTTATCAGTAGTGGTTTCTTTTTCTACCGCTGGCCTTTTAACAGCTTCAGCCATTAAACCGTCAATAAATGCATATCTTGCATTCGCAATAACTTCTTCAGCACCTTCTTTATAAACATCATTAAGGTGACTTGCTACTTTATCAACTTCAACCATAATCTGAGAACTTTTACTTGATGCTTGAACTTTTTCGATTACGATTGAATCCTTTTCCAACAATTTTACTGCAGTCCAAACTGAAGGAACATCCATCAAGCTACTGTCCTGTTCGATCAATTCCTGTATAGTAGACAAATGTCCTTTAATCTCATTACCATAAGATAATTTTTCACTTGAGTCTACAGGATTTTTAGAAGCCTTTTCCACAGTTGTCAACAATTCTTCAAAACCGTCTTTGGTTTTTGCGTTAATCTCAACAACAGGGAATCCTAAAAGTTCACTAATCAATTTAATATCAATGATGTGATCTTTTTTCTTTGCAAAATCGTTCATATTAAGAGCCATTACCAAATTAGCTCCCAACTCCATCATTTGAACTGTGAGATATAAATTACGTTCCAAATTAGCAGCATCAACTACATTAATAATCACATCAGAGTCATCATCCACAATGAAATCACGAGAAACAATTTCTTCCATAGAATGAGCACTTAATGCATAGTTACCAGGCAAATCGACAACATCATAATCATAACTACCATGTGAAAAATGACCTTCAGCTCTTTCAACAGTCTTACCAGGCCAGTTACCTACATGTTGGCGCATACCAGTTAATTGATTGAATACAGTAGTTTTACCCACGTTCGGGTTTCCTGCTAATCCTACAATTAATTCTGTCATTAACCATTCTCCCTTTATTTAACATCGATAAACAACATTTCTAATGCCGTTTATTACTAAAAAAATTATTTTCTAGTTTAAGTCTAGACCCGAATATTAAAAATTAGGTTAACCTAAACATAATTTAGTATTTATTTTTATGATATATAAATATTTAGGAATGCCAAAATAATAAAAAATTAGGCATGCCTAAAAAATCGAAAGATTTATATACTGTCATCACCAACATTTAAAACGAGTGATGAAATTTAGGCATACCTAAATTTATGTCTAAACATTACTTTAAAACAAAACATATATTAGTCAAACAATATACAATCTCCGAAAATATAAAATAGGATATTGAATTAGCTTTTCTCAATTTTCTAATTCGATGTCAAAGGAAAATTACTGCCGAATTTTCCTAAAAAACACAATTGGTGTTTAACCTCCTCCATATATTAAACACCAATTACATCCCTTTTTTTAAAAATATTATTGATTAAGGCCCCTCGCCGTCATATGTTGAGGCATCATCATAAATTTCTTCATCCCAGTAATTATCTTCAATGTAATCATCGATTTTCTGATTCAGTCCCCAATTGTGATTGTCATAATATGTATAGGGATTAAATGACGATGAAGAAGAGGAAGAGTGACCATTGAGAGTTACAGTTTCAGTTTTTGCAGCAGAATTATACTTAGAATCACCATCAAACTTGACCTCAACATCATAAGTTCCACGATCATACTTTAAACGAATTATTTTACCATAAGGTTTGTATTCCCATTTATAATTACCGTTTTGATCAGTGATTTTATAGTGAATAGTGCCCTTACTTGAAATAGCCTTTCCATGACTGTCAAACAGTTTAATTTCAATGAATCCCCCATCAATTGCATACTTATCATCAGCATTAATTTTTATCTTCACTTTTTCCTTTGCAAATGCCGGGCATGCAAGCAACAGACAGATACAAACAAACCCAAATAAAATGATTATTTTCCTTTTCATGAAAACAACTCCTTTGTGAATATATTGTTATTAATGACTAATATATTAATTGTTGTATAAATCAACATTTATATATCATGATTACAAATAATTATATGGTGATAAGATTGATAGAATACGAAGATATAATGAAAGATTCCCCTTATTTGATTTGTTATCTAATTTCCTTGACTAAGACACACGATTTTTACATAAACAAGCACATCAAGAATGAAACCGAAATTTTACCAAGTCAATATTATATGTTACTATTCTTATATCATGAAATGGGCACCAATCAATCCGACATTGCAAAAGCATGTTTAATGGATAGAAGTGGAGTTTCAAGAGCATTTAAGGATTTTGAAGAAAAAGGATTGATAACAAGAGAAATTAATGAAAACAATAAAAGAGCATATAAAATCCAATTAACAGAAAAAGGAATCGAAACTGCCCAATTTTTAGAAAAAAAAGAAAAAGAATGGGACAAAATGATTCAGGAAGAATTAAATATTTCCCGAGAAGATTTATATAAACTCTTATCAAAAATTTCATTAAAATCACTGGAGTTCAACAGAACACAATTTTAATTAGACAACACCCCCATCACCCACCAATTTTATTTTAAAATCAATTTTATCAATCTACCTAAATTTTTAAAACTAGAGATAAAAATTAATTATTAATTCAACAAAGCTTAAATTATAGTTTAAATAATTAATAGCTATGATAGAATTAGTTATTGCTTGTTTCATAGGCATATTAATTGGAACAACTACAGGAATGATACCTGGAATACATGTTAACACGGCAGGAGCAATTTTATTTGCATCATCAAGTTTTTTATTGACCTTCCTATCACCCGAATTTCTTTGTGTCTTAATGGTTGCAATGTCAATAGCCCATGCATTAATCGAATTCGTTCCTTCAATGCTTTTAGGAGTCCCCCAAGAAGGAACAGCAACATCAATACTCCCAGGGCACAGAATGGTTTTGCAGGGAAGATCAAAGGAAGTTATAAGAATCGTTTCAGTTGGAGGATTTGGAGCAATTATAGTTACAATACTAATGCTCCCAATTTTTGCGATAGCTCTTCCGATAATGCACGACATAACTAAGCCTTTTACATGGATTATCCTACTTGTTGCATCTGTCTATTTAACATACAGTTTAACAAGTTCCACAAGAGATTTTTTATGGTCTCTGCTTCTTTTTGTTCTTTCAGGAATTTTAGGATGGATTATTTTTCAAACCCCTATTTCATCAGGAGTATCCCTTATGTGCACTTTTTCAGGACTTTTCGGAATAAGTACCATATTGTTCAGCTTGAATGATTCATCAACTATCCCCCATCAAAACAAATTTTATGAACTGAACTTGGATTTTAACAAATTCAAAAGCATATTTGCAGGCGGAATTACAGGAGCAATATTAGGTTTTCTTCCGGGTTTTGGCCCTGCACAAGGAACAGTGATAGCACAGGCGGCAAGTGGTGCAAATGACAATGACGATGATGATACCGTTAATTTTTTACTTGCAACATCAGGATTGAATATTTCAGATTGCCTATTCTCTTTGATTGCAATTTACATAATTGGAAATCCGAGAAGTGGTATCGCAGTATATATGTCCTATCTGATTTCTGAAATGAGCCTGAACCATCTGGCAATATTTATTTTTGCATCTTTAATAGCAGTGTCCGTTTCATTAGTACTATCATTAAAATTAGGCGATTCTTTTTCAAAACTAATGGGGGGTGTTGATTATAAGAAATTATCCATAGGCGTAATTTTACTTCAGATATTAATTTTATACATATTCATCTTTTATTATCAAGCTCCCTTTTTTTACATGACCTTAGCTCTGATTACATCAACAGCAATGGGAATGTTGCCCCACTACATAGGCGTTGGAAAATCACATTTAATGGGAATTTTAATCATTCCAGCAATTGTCATTTATATGCAGATGTTTATTTAGGTGATAACATGAAAAAAAGCTTAAAAAAATATATAGACTATTTGATTTGAATATAAACAACATTGAAAGAAATAAAGTAATTTTATGGGAAAAGATTATATTTCTACCAACATTACAATATTTAAAACTAAATAAATTTATTACCTGCGAAAAAGAAATTAAATTAATTAATGAGAAATTAAACTCAAAAAATTAAAATATATCGAAGTAAATGATTTTAACAAGTTTCCATATAAAATTGAAGAATATTTATCCTCATTAACTGATGAAATATCTTCATACCTCCCGAAAATACAGACATGCAAAGTGTTAATTATATACTTTATGAAATTTTAAGAAATATTTATAAACATTCAAAATTTAAAAATGCATATATTCAAATAAATTATTATAGAACTATACAAAATTTTGACATTTGCATAATTTATGACAGTATTGGAATTCCAGGAAGTTTTAGTGAATCTGCCATAAAATATGAGCAAGATGATGAATGTATTTACAATGCAATTAACGGCAAAACAATAGATAAAGAAAAATTCAATCTACATGGTAGAGGATTAAATTCAAGTGTTAGAATAACAACATTAAGATTTAAAGGAGAAATGTTAATAGCTTTGGGAAAAGGAATCTGCATTATAAATGAACATGGTGCGGAAACTTATTTAAATAAAAATAAAATGCAAGGAACTTTTATTGTAATGAGAATAAATAATAAAAAAATAGACAATCTATGAATATTTAAAATATGAAAGATAAAATAATTCTTGAAAAAACTTATTCAAAAAAGTTAGGTATGGGACCAACTGCAAAAAAAAATATTCACTGATATCAATAACAAAACAGAAGTAATATTAGATTTTAAAAATATTGAATTCATGAGCAGATCATTCGCTCAAGAATATATTTTCCAAAAACATACTTCAAACACGAAAATAACTGAAATAAATATGTCAAATTCAATCAAACAATTATTGAATATAGTTTCTGAAGATTTTGAAAAAACATGTTTATAACATCTAGATAATCAATACATTATTCGCTATTCTTTCTGCTTTTTTGGTAATTTCAGAAATATCCGAAGAAGGAAATGCATCAATTACACATAAATCCAAATCTTCAACATCCAAATCTTCAACATCCAAATCTTCAAATGATTCGTTGAAAATTTCAAAACTGTCCTCCAAGCCATTTATCTTCAAATTCTCTTTCAATGTTTCAACCATTTCAGGATTTATATCATTGAAAATAACTTTTTCAAAACCGTATTTCAGCAAATAAATTCCAATAGCTCCCAGACCACACATTGCATCAATGGCCACACCTTTTTTAACATTGTTGTTCTCCAGATAATTATGCAGCTGAACCAACTTTTGCTCAGTGGTGACAGCAACCTCAATATGATGTTTTGACTGATTTTTAACAAGAATTATCTTCTCGTTGATTAATGTTCTCATCACGTTTATCTGTGTGTCGTCCCCTTCAAGAATTTCAAAATGATAAACTTCAGAACCTCTATCGAATACTCCGACAGTATCCTGAGGACTTCCTTTCAAAACACATGCAACTTCCGAAACTTCTCCCATCAGTCTTGATGCAACATCTTTTGTGAAATCATGATGCAGCAATATCAAACTGTTTTTATTTAAAAATTGTGGATTTAAACTGCTGTAATAAAATTTAGATAAAGGTACTGGAGAATTACGTCTTAATGTAGCTTTTTCAGGGACAATTTCCTCTTCAATCATGATTTTTAAAATATGGGCCATCACAATATCGATTGGTCTTTTACCACATCCACATCTTTTAAAATCGTCACAAAGTTTGTCAAAATCATCATAATCTTTAATTGGTGAGAATTTTTTAATCTGTATATCCCGACATTCTCCGCATTCCCGAATATCTTCAATCCTCTTTTCTAAATTTTCTTTACTTAACATTAAAAGCACCACATTTGTATTATATTTAAAGTATTGTTCTAACTAAGTAATTATGATTTGTATAGTAATAAAAATTTATTAATATGTAATACTAATTTTTTATATAGAAAAACAGACCGGAAGGTTTTAAAAATGAAAACAAAAGAAGAATTTATCAATAATGAACTTATACCACAATATAACATCCCAAAACAAAATTATACTCCCAAGGAAAAAATTCTTTTAAATGAAATTCGTGAAAATTTAGTTGATTTAGCTATATCATCCGGTGAAAATTTCCTAATAGATGAAGAAAAACTGTTAAATGACATAAAGATATTTTTATTCAATAGATTGCGCGAAGAAAATCAAAATACAAAAGTGACAAATGAATATTTAGACAATCTCTCAAGCAAGTTACTCAGAGATATAATCGGTTACGGCAAAATTGATTCACTGCTCCAAGATGATGAACTGGAAGAAATAATGATAATAGGAATCAACAAACCCGTTTACGTGTACCATAGGAAATATGGAATGATGAAAACCAACATCAAATACACAAATGAACAGGAACTAACAGAATTAATTGATTCAATGGCCCGACAGATTAACCGAAGAATTGACAAGGAATCCCCAATTTTAGACGGCAGACTAAGCGATGGTTCCAGAATCAATGCTACAATCCCACCAGTCTCTGCCGACGGCCCATCACTTACAATCCGTAAATTTAAAAAAGACCCCTTAACCATCATTGATCTGATTAATTCAAAAACAATTTCTTTAGAACTGGCTGCATTTTTATGGATATGCTTTGACGGCCTAGGAGTCAAGTCTGCAAATGCAATAATTTCCGGAGGAACAAGTTCCGGAAAAACAACAACATTAAATGCCATTTCATCTTTTATAAATCCAAAAGAAAGAATCATTACAATCGAAGATACGTTAGAACTTCAGATTCCACAGGAACATGTAATTAGGATGGAAACCAGACCTGCAAATGTTGAAAACAAAGGAGAACTGACAATGAATGACCTTGTTAAAAATTCCCTCAGACAACGTCCCGACAGAATAATTGTTGGAGAGGTAAGGGCTGAAGAAGCAATTACATTATTTACCGCCCTGAATACTGGACATTCCGGATTTGGAACACTTCATTCAAACAGTGCACGGGAAACAATTACAAGATTGACAACAAATCCTATGTCAGTACCGAAAATAATGATTCAGGCAATTGACTTCATCATAATGCAAAAAAGAATTTATACCTCCACAGGAGTATCATATAGACGAATAAGTGAAGTTGCCGAAGTTGTCGGCTCTGAAGATGGAGTGATACAATTAAATAAGATATTTGAATGGAATCCTGAAACAGACAGAATTGACAATGTCAGCATAACAAGCAGAACGTTGACACAAATTGCAAATTTGAGTGGACAGTCATTATATGAAATAAATAAAGAAATTGAAAATCGAGAATTGGTTTTAAAACATATGATAAGTCATAACTTACATACTGAAAATGATGTTAAGGGAATTCTGGAGTTGTATTATGCAAACCCCCAAAAAGTCCTAAATAGAATTATTTTAAATAGGTGATATTATTTTTAAAAGATTTTTTATCGCAATTGGTGGAATTTTTTTGTTTTCAGCGAATCTTTTAAAAAATATTTCACTGAAAAGCATTTTTACAAAAAAAGAAAATAAAAAAAATGAAGTAGACTTCAAAATATTTACAAGGTTTATGCCTGAAGACAACAAGAAAACAAAAAAGCAAAATGACGAAAAATTTGATGAAATTAGAGATATGCTAATTGAATACCTGCTGGATAAAAAAATCATTTTGGCATTAATCGTATCTTTAATTTTAATAACTCATTTTGCTGGTTTTGAAATTGGCGGAATATATTTAACAGTCCTTTCAATGATTTACATATTTTTCATATATTATCCTCAAATTAAGCAAACAAACAGTTATAACGATTTAAATCAGGACCTTCCCTATGCATTAAGACATATGGGGATTGAATTAAAATCAGGAAAAGGTCTTCATGATACATTATTGACAATCAAGAATTCCAATTACGGCTCATTATCACGGGAATTCACACGAGTACTTGAAGAGGTGAAATACGGGAAACCAACAGAAGAATCTCTTTTGGATATGTCGCACAGAGTGAATTCTGAGGGTCTTAATCGAACAGTGCATCAGATAATAGGTACCTTAAGGGTTGGGGGCAATTTAGCTGACAGTTTAGATGTTATTGCAAAAGATATTTCATTTGAAACACAGATTAAATTAAAGGAATATTCACAAAAATTAAATTCATTCATTCTAATTTATACTTTTATAGCAATATTGGCACCCGTCATCATATTAATAATGCTCATGGCAGGTTCAACAGTCATGGGCGATGTGATTTCAGGAAATTTACTCCTGTTAATTTATTCACTATTTTTCCCACTTGTAGTACTGCTAATGGGAATCCTGATAAAAAAATTAGAACCTAAAATTTAAAAAAAAAAGAAAGGAATTTAGCCAAAGAAGCTTTCAATTCCTTTTGATGCTAACAAACCAACAAAAGCACCTTGTTCATCCATAATAATATTTCCTTTTGAATATTGATCCATTGCAGCATTAATCATTGCAGACTTTGTAGAAGGATCTTTTGCCTTTCTGGCAGCTGCTTTAACAATATCCATTACTGCATCACCTCTGGATACACCCTGACCCCAATCTTCTTCACGAATGATATCTATAGCACTTGCAGTAGTATTGGTACCATTTATTTCCAACGGTCCTGCGGCCTTAAGTATAGCATCAAGTGCCTGAGTGTTAATTGCCACAACATTGTCGATTGACTCATTGGTACGGTATTCAACAATTTCCTTTGCGAGTTTCATACCTTTCGCATTATCTGAATCATGAAAAGCATCGTGCATCAGTAGTACCGATCCTGCGCCTTGTTGTTGATACTCTTGAGGTTCGGTAGCATTCGGATGAGTCATTCCACCAGGATAAAATGGTGTGTAATTCTTTAAACTACCATTTTCCAACCTAACAATGAAAGCCATATCACAAGCACCCATTCCTGGCCTATCTTCACTTTCATCAATAGCGCAAACCAATATACTCTTATAACCTTTAGTCAATTCAGAGTTAGATCCTATGTAAAATACGCTTCCAATTATGGCCGCCAAACCAATAAGAACAACAATCAAAATTATTATAATAATTTTTTTTGCCCTATTCATACTTTTACCTACTAAAATTTTAAACAAAAGTGAATATTTATATTTATTTTATTATACTTAAATTTTAGTAAAAAATGCTTAAAAAATAACTTAAATAATGAATAAAATTTCAAATAAAAATAAACTACTAAACAATAATCATTTTGAAAAAAATTCAATGCAAAAAAGAGATAATTTTGGTGTTTATTGTTTGAGGAGGTTAAACACCAAAGACTTTTTTGGAAAATTTTTGGCAGAAGAATTTTCCAAGAGAGTATATTAAATTAGAAAATTGTGGAAACTAATTTAATATTTTATATATTTTTGGAGATTGCATATTATCCGACTGACAATGAATAATATGTTTTGGGAGTAATGTTTGAGACACAAATTTTGGTGTGCCTAATTTTACATCACTATGTATTAGTTAGTAAGTAATAGTATATAAAGGTTTCGGTATTTTTTAGGTAAACCTAAATATATATTACATCCCATATCACACATGTTATAATATATCACGTGTTATATAACAGATAGTATAAACTAGTATATAAATATATTGATAATCTTAAAAATAAAAAAAATAGTTAGAGAAAATCCCTAACGTCTAATTATTAAAATTGTTTTTAAAGTATCCTTATAGTAATTTACAGTCATAACATATTTCTTACCCACAGCAAGCTTTTTAATAATACCATTCTTAACTATGAATTTAGCAATGCCCTTGTAGTTTGTCTTTGCAGTGAATTTCAAACCATTAATTTTTAAAGTTACAACTTTATTTTTAATGACTTTACCTTTCAAAGCAACCTGATATATCAAATTAGATGATTTTTTAACGATTACCAGTTTTTTAGCAACAAGAGGCTGTTTAACAACAACATTATTTGACTCAACGGCAACACCATATTTTATGGTAATCTTATATGTTCCAGGAGTTACGAGATATGGAATTCTGAAAGATGCAATTCCTTTTGCATTGGTTTTGACTTTGTAAGTCTTTTTATTAATATTAACCAATACAACTTTATTTTTTAATGGAGTTTTACAATCGTCACCCAGAAGGATGAAATTATATCTTGTTCCATCGAAATAATACATTTGTATATTCTTATTTGCGCTGAATCTTGAATAAACTGTAATGGTTCTTTTAGCCACCTGTCCTGTCTTAGGATTTGTAATGGTGATTGTCTTTTTGGAAGTTAATTTTTTAAATGGAATAGTTATGAATCCTTGTGAATCAGTCTTACAAATACTTGTTTTCCCATTGATGCTAACTTTAACATTGGTATTTTTTAAAACTGCACCATTAGTATCAACCAACTTAATTTTGTAATTATAGTTACTGCCATAAGCCCTAATCACATTAGATGCCACTACAGTATTTTTAACAACAACCTTATTGAGTATGGAAGTTTTATTGTAAGTGGTTGTAATTTTATAAGTGTTAGGATTTAAATTGACTGGAAGTTTTGCAACACCCTTATCATCTGCAACAATTTTAGTTTTAACACCGTTGACTTCAAAAATTACTTCCACACCTGCACCCACATTAGCTGTAAATGCAGTTTTATCCCCATAATATTTGACCAGATCGTCTGTAACTCCCAAATCATCAAATGTATAAACTTTCAAAACAGCTACAGAACCTTGTGAATATAAATCTACCCACAATCCTTCTCCATAACCCATAAATGAAATACCTTTCTGATCATGAAGTCTGCTGGATGATACGAAAGGCATTTTATTTTTAAATACAACTCTGAATTTATCTCCTTTTTTAATTTGGACAAATTTAGTGAGGGGAATGGTAGCGTAACCTCTAAATTCGGAAATACCCTTTTGTGAATACATTTCAACATCATTTACATATATTGAAAACTGATAGCTGCTTCCGGTTTTATTGAAATATGTTCCAACAGCTGAAATTAAGCCATCCTTTTCAGCCACATAAATATTCTGATAAGCAGGTATGTCAAAAACAGAAAAAACTCCTGAAATATCATGCTGATAGTTCATATCATAAGTGTTGTTGTTTTTTATTGCAAATGCAATAGGGTCGATTTGAGTGGCAAATGTTTTATCATAATAAGAGATGTAGAAAAATCCGTTTTCACCCCATTGTGTTCCCCAGCTATTTTGGACTATGAATGCACCATCACCAGGAGGAGAAAATATGAAATTGCTTTTTGAATAGTTATCATCCCATCCAACCACACAGACACTGTGAGTTGCTTCATGGTCTCCTAAAGAGTAATATTGAGCATGTGTATTATCATTGTAGTTTAAAACACTATGGTCTGCATAATATGCCACTTCCACAGCACCATATTTTAATATGGCCTCTTTAATCTTGTCGTTGTCTTGAACATTTTTTCTATGAGGAATATTAACAACATCAAAAATATGCAAATCATCAGGCGTGATGATTAAAGGAGATATCTTTCCAAGTTCGTCATAAACATCATATTCTGAAGGGGATATTCCCAGCCAACTCATTAAATAAAATGCCGGAATCATACCATTTGCACCTTCGGTAACTTCTAAAATTCCATATTTGGAATACTGTAACATTGAATTTTTCATATTGTTTACAGAAAAGTTATATCTGATATTTGTATATCTAATCAAAGAAGACTGTAAAGCCCCCATAGCACCAAATGCCCAACAGGCCCCCATAAGACCTTGATCTAAAACAGGAGTTGTAAAATTGTATTTTCTCAAATCAAATGAAGCAGGAAGTTCATCAAAAATAATTGTATTGTTTAAAATTTTGAAATTGAGCTGGCTTCCCTCGACATTTGTTTCAAAATTCTTATTGTCTAAAGATTTAATATCATCATTGAATTTATTTCCATTATCAGTGATTTTTTTCAAAAAGACTGCATAGATACTTGTTCCATTTGCAGACGGATTGTTGAAGTAATTATTGTTTAAAATCAATGTAGCATCATAAGCATAAATTGATGAAGCCTGAGTTGCAGAATTGTTTTCGAAGTGAGATGAATTTATTGTAAGTGTTCCCCTATCATAGTAATATGCTCCACCATTTGAAAACCCTTCAGTTAAAGCATGATTTGAAGTGAAATTTGAATTTAAAATAGTTACCCTAGCATTAGAAGAATATATTGCACCTCCATCATATACTGCATTATTGGATACGAACTTAGAGTTATTAACAGTCAGTGTTCCTCCCAAGTAAAGAATTGCACCGCCAAATTCAGATGAACAGTTAATGAATCTGCAATTGTTAATTGAAACTTTTCCAAGACTGAATATATCCTCTGAAGAAGTATCTACAAAGACTGCACCCGCATTTTTGCTGGAAGCAGTATTGACAAAGTTACAGTTTTCAATAGTAATCAACTGTGAAAAATCTTTAATACCAATTGCACCTGCAGTGACCTTAGCAGTTAAATCAGTGAAATTACAGTTTTTAATTTCACCTTTACTTTCCCTTGCACATATTGCAGGTGTGTATTTTGAAGTGATATTTTCAAAGGAAGTGTTTATGATTGCCATTTGGGAATTGGATAAATAGACCAGACCCCAATATAATTCCTTATTAGAACAAAAAGATCCATTATTTAAGTTTAAAGTACTTTTTGCATCAATATGCATTGCAGATCCCCTGTCTGCATAATTATCTATAAATTTATCATCAATACTGGAGTAATGAGTACCTTGAGTTGAAACTGCACCACCCCTGCTTGCTAGATTATTTTCAAAAACACAATTGTTTGTAGTTACATTGGAATTTTTAACAAAAATCGCAGAATTATTGGAATTTCTAAAAATAAGATTATTAATAATTATACTTGAATTAGTTATATCAAAAATTCTTGATTTGTTATTAGCGTCAATACTATGATAATTTCCATTAATAACTATGGTTTTATCCTTTATTTTTATTCCAGAAGCATAATTTTTATCATATTGATCATTGAATTTATAATCGCTACCCATATTCCATTCACTGCCGGCACTTGAAATGTTATTGTCCAAATCTGCAAATGTTTTACTAGTTACACTAGAATTAGACAGTACACTCTCATCGGCAAGACTTATATCTGATTCACCAGTTTGATTTGCATCCTGAGCACAAACTGCAGAGATAGAAAAAATAAATATGACCAATAGAATTAAACATATTCTATTAAATTTCAATATATCCCCACCATTTTAATTCACTATTTTATATTTATTTTAAACAAGTATAAAAAAATATTGAAATTAATAAAACATGATTAAAATGAAAAAAAAACTCTGAGAATAAACATTATAAAAAAAAGTTTTTAATAAAAATAAAAAAAAATGAAAAATAAATCCCAAAAGGGATTTACTGTTAATGTTACTTATGAAGGTAATGAAAATTACACAGATAACAATACAACACAGAAAATAACTATCAAAGAAGAAGATAAATAAACACAAAAAACAAGTTCTGCTTCCTCTTATAAAAACAGAACCAGTATATGATGGTCGAACTGTATCTTATAAATATGGTCAACGGAGTGTTTATATTGAATCAGGTGAATTCTTTATTGATCCAACATAGGATTCCTCATATCAAACAGTTTAGTTAATGGATATTAGTAGATTAACCATTATGAATAAACCTATTTTTATACGCACTTTTCCTGCTATCCTGAACGATTTATATTTTACATGCTTTGAAATGTGAATGCAATATTTTTAATTGTTTATGCAAGAATTGCTGCACTTATGGTGGTCAAAAATTTTTGTGTATTTTTTTGTAAATGGATAGTTATATTAATATCAGTTTATCTGCCAATAGAAAATTAAATAGTTTAACCCGATTTGGAAAAACTATTGGTATACTTTTGAGCGGTCTTCAATACGTCCAATATAA
>NZ_CAMHFP010000035.1 GCF_946184425.1 uncultured Methanobrevibacter sp.
AATTGTTAATTATTTATCATTATAAATTTGAATATAATGTTTATAATGTTAACAAAAATTATAAGGAGAAAAGCTTATGAAAGATCTCAATAAGATGTTTAAACCTGAGTCCGTGGCTGTTATTGGTGCCTCCAATACGCCAGGAAAAGTTGGATACATCATTGTCGATAATCTTATCAATGATGGATTCGAAGGCGAAATATATCCAGTTAACCCAAAAGGTGGAGAGATTTTAGGTAAAAAAGCATATACAAACATAACTGAAATCCCAGGAGATGTTGATTTAGCAATTATAACAATCCCTTCCCCATTTGTAAACCCTGCTGTTAAGGAATGTGGAGAAAAAGGCGTTGAAAATATGGTTGTCATCACTGCAGGATTTAAAGAAGTTGGCGGTGAAGGAGCTAAATTAGAAGCTGAATTGACAGCACTTGGTGAAGAATATGGAATAAACATTATTGGACCTAACAGTTTAGGAATAACCGATTCACACACTCCATTAAACGGATCATTTTCACAAATGATGCCACCAAAAGGAAATATTGCATTCATTTCCCAAAGTGGAGCTATGATGGTAGCTATTATCGATTGGAGTGTAACTTCAGGAATTGGATTCAGTAAAGTAATTAGTTTAGGTAACAAAGCAGGAGTAACAGAAATCGAATTATTACAATACTTAGCAGAAGATGATGAAACAAACGTAATAATTTGTTACTTAGAATCTATTTCAGATGATGAAGACTTTGTAAGAACAATGAGAGAAACAGCTGCTAAAAAACCAATAATTATACTTAAATCTGGTTCAAGTAGTGCAGGAGCAGAAGCTGCATCTTCACATACCGGAGCATTAGCAGGAAGTGACTTGGCATTTGATACTGCATTCCATCAATCCGGAATCATGCGTGTAGAAACCATGGCAGAATTATTTGATTTAGGTTTAGCATTTTCCAAAGCACCCCTTCCAAAAGGAGATAATGTAGCAATTATTACAAATGCTGGAGGTGGAGGTGTACTCACCGTAGATGCAATGGAAAAAGCAGGTTTACAACTTGTTCAATTCGATGAAGAAACAACTGCAAAATTAAAAGAATGTGTAACTGAAGAAGGAAGTGCTAAAAACCCTATTGATGTATTGGGTGATGCTCCAGTAAGCAGATACAAAGAATCTTTAGAACTTGTTTTAGGTTATGAAGATGTAGACAGTTTAATCATTATGGTATGTCCTACAGCATCAGCAGACCCAGACGGAATCGCACAAGCAATTCTTGAAGAAAGAAAAGAATTTGACAAACCAATTATTGTTGTAAATATGGGAGGGCCATCTTTTGAAGCAGCTAATGAAGCTTTAAGAGAAAATGGAGTGCCAACTTATGTATTCCCAGAAACTGCAGTAACTGCACTTGAAGCAATGACAAGATATGCTAAATTAGAAGACAGAGAATATGATGATGTCGTTGAAAAAGTGGATGATGTCGATAAAGATGCCGTAAAAGCAATATTTGACAAAGTAAAAGCTGATGGAAGAGACACATTATTGGGTAGTGAAGCATATGCCGTAGCCGAAGCTTATGGAATTTCAGCAGCACCTATCAAATTATCAACATCTGCTGATGAAGCAGCAAGCTTAGCAGAAGAAATGGAATTCCCTGTTGTGCTTAAAATAGCATCAGATAAAATTTTACATAAATCAGATATCGGTGGTGTAAAAGTTGGAATCAGCAGTGCTGAAGAAGCAAAAGCAACCTATGAAGAAATCATTGCAAACGCTAAAAAAGCACATCCAGACATAATTCCAGACGGAGTAGAAGTGCAAAAAATGATGGACTCCGGTGAAGAAGTTATTGTAGGTATGATTAGAGACAAACAATTTGGTCCTATGATTGCATTCGGTATGGGTGGAATCTATGTAAACCTTATTGAAGATGTTTCATTCAACCTCGCAAAAGGAATGAGTTCACAAGAAATTGATGAACAAATTGCTTCAACAAAAGTATCCAAATTGCTTGAAGGATACAGAGGAGAAGCTCCTTGTGATGTTGAAGAAGTTAAAGAAGCTATTAAAAGAGTAGCTAGATTAACTTTAGACTTCCCAGAAATATCAGAGTTAGACATTAACCCAATCTTCGTCTACGAAGAAGGTTCAAGCGCACTCGATATTAAAATCAAATTATAATTTCTCTTTGAGAAATTACTCTTTTTCTTTTTATTTTTAAATCACTGTGATAATATGCAAGGTGAAATTGATTTAGAACTTTACACCATTTCCATAATCCGATTGAATAATGCTTTAGAAAAAATGGAAAATTCCCAATTTAGTCATGAAACAAAAGAAATGTTTAAGGAAAGTTGCAATAATTTTAAGGAATTATACACAGATATTATTAATGATTTA
Organism: uncultured Methanobrevibacter sp.; assembly: GCF_946184425.1. GTDB lineage: Archaea > Methanobacteriota > Methanobacteria > Methanobacteriales > Methanobacteriaceae > Methanocatella. Next base: position 2,393 of record NZ_CAMHFP010000035.1, read on the forward strand.
AACAACGAAGATACACAGTTTAATGAATATTACTTATTTTTTCAAAACGGTAAACAGATGTTTCCACAATATATAAAAACTCTCAAATCCATAGACAATATTGAAATTGAAGACGAGATAAACTCTTTAATTAATGTTTTTATGAATTTAAATAAAATAGCTGATGCATTTCCAAGCCAAAAAGAAATGATACAATGAATTTTAAATTAGAAAAAATAGGAATTAACACAGAAGAAAGATATGAATGCATTTATACAACAATTGATGAAAATGGAAACAAAAACTCCGCTGCTATCGGTTTGAAGTATTTTGGCAAGGACAATATTGGATGCAGAATATTTGAAGGATCAAAAACATTAGAGAATATTCAAAAGACCAAAAGATATGTAGCAAATATTACTCAAGACCCATTAATTTTTACCAGATCAACTATTGGTAAACTTCCGGATGAATATTATACCGATGACAAAGACATCGCCATTTTAAAAGATGCGGGATCATATATTATTGTTAATGTGGTTGATATTGAAGAACAAAAACCTGAAAATACACCAATGGACAATAATCAAAGCATATTTTTAATTAAAGGAAAAATTGAAGATATAACAATCAATGATGAAAGTATAAAAGCATTTAATAGAGGTTTATATGGAGTTATTGAATGTTTAGTTAATTTTTCAAGATATCAAATCGTTGATGATGAAAAAAGAGCAGAATACATGGAAAGAGTTACTGAAAACAATAGAATAATTCAAAGAATTGGAAATTCAAAAACAAAAGAAGCAATGCAAATAATAAAAAAAGAATACGAAAAAAATTAAAAAAAAGCATAGTTTAAATAACTATGCTGTCCAGTACAATTTATCTTGAGGAACAGTATTGTTTAAAATACCTATTTCCACTTCAAGTTTTTGGAATGCATCTACATCTGATTTAAATGAATCATCAATACCTGAAATGAATGGGAAACTTTGTAATGAAAGAGCTTCCAAATCTGCATCTGAAACAATATCTTTAGGTAAGAGTTTTACAACTGCAGAAGAGTTTCCTGATTTGATATTGCTGTTAATGAATTTAGTTGCATTTTCATGAATTGCAATAATATCTTTAGTTTCATTTTCATGGTTTTTAATGAAATCATCAGATGCGACTACCACACAACATGGGTGGTTTGGCAATATTCCTGAAGAGTTTTCTAAAACAACATTGTTAGTATCATTAGCTGCGATACTTACATAAGGTTGGAAAGTAATAATACCATCAATCTGTTTGGTTTTTAAAGCATCATTCATTGAAGGAACTTTCATAGCAGAAATGTTTAAATCTTTAGTAGTTAATCCATTTTGTTTTAAGTAATATGAAAGTAAAACATATTGAATTGAAGCCTCACCAGGGGTCGCAATTGATTTACCTTTTAAATCCGCTGCTGAAGTAATACCTGAATCTTTGGTTACAACAATTCCACTACCTTCAGTTTGAGCAGATGAAATAACTTTTACAGGCACACCTTTTGCAACAGATGACAATACAGGAGCAATACCTACATATCCAACATCAACTTCACCACTAGCCATAGCGGTCATTAAGTCTCCACCATTATTGAACTGAACAAGTTCAGTACTGATATTTTTTTTCGCATATAAACCTTGTTGGTCAGCTACAAATAATGCAGCATCATGGTCAGAAGGCAAATAGCCTATTTTTACAGTGTTGTCTCCTCCACCTAAAAAGTCAAGGAAACCAGCACTAGCCGCACCCATTACTAAAAATGCTGCAAGTGCTAACACTAAAACAAATGTAATCTTTTTATTCATTTATAATCACCATTAATTAATTAACTTAATTACAATACTTAATTTAAAATAGTTGGTATAAATAAATTGCTTTTTTAAATAATTTAACAATTGTTATATTATTCCAAATAATTTAAATTAATTATAAGTATTATAAAAATCATTTACCCATCAATGCAATATTAACATATTTTTTTAATGGATTACTATACAAATCAATATTTTCTAAATTTTTTACACTGATTTTCTTATTATCCATTGATAAATTCAGATGTGTATTAATATATCCATTATCTTTAATCAATTTCAACAATTTTTTTCCATATGTTAAATTTGGATTTAAAATTCTTTTTAGCATTATATTCAAAGTATCGAACTCATAAATATTTAAAACATCACACATTTCAAACATTTCATTTATTAATTCATAGGCCCATTTTTTAATTGTAATCTCAGTGCCGTCTTTTAATAACCTCATAGATACATCATAAGCCCTTTCAGCAACATTTTCTTCATTTATTTTAGCTTCTCTTTGCCAGAACTTATAATCAGATTCATCTTTAATAAGCATGTAAATTAAAAATAGATGTAAAAACTTCATGTCCCTCTTGACAAGACCACATTTATAAAATGGATTGATATCCAACGTTCTTATTTCAATATACTCAATTCCATCATTATTTAATGAATTTAACAAATTTTTAGGGTCTTTTGGTTTCAATCTTATCTGAGTGTACAATTCTTTAGCTTCAGATAAATCTCCATCCTCTATGAATTTATTTATATCATCTACAAATTCACTGACTGAATTATAAGAAGGATATAATTCCTTTAAATTCTTATATCCACAGGATGCATTTCTAAATGAAGGTCCTTTTGTGGAATAATAACTTCCAAAATCATCTTGAGCATCCATCAAATGAATACAATCATGAGAAAATGATTTATGAGACCCTATTGAACAGCCGGTTAAATAGATTATCAGCCAGCAATATCTTAAATAATTTCTAGCAATTTTCAAATAGACATTGTCCTTAAACTCCTTAAAGGACATCTTATCATTTTCAAATGAGTATAATTTCTTCAGGAATTCCTCTGAAAATGAAAAGTTAAAATGAACCCCTGAAATCATCTGCTTTTTAACACCATATTTCTTTGCCAGATCTTCACGATATTTTTGAGAATCAATACCATCATCAGAGTACTGGGCTATTGGAATTTGATCCCAGTATGGCAAAATACATGGAATTGACTGAAACCAAAGATATTCATCATCAGGAAGAGATGCATTGACCAAATCAGACAATAATGAAAATGTATCAAAAGCCTCATCAACTGTTGGAAAAGTAGGAGTTATAATTTCAATTTGGCTTTCTGAAAAATCTGTAGTTATCAGAGGATTTGTCAGTTTATCACCAAAAATTGCCGGATGAGGAGATAAAGAAAGCTTGCCATCATCCTTAGCTCTTAAACTTTCCCATTCAATACCAAAAGAACCCTCCAAGATTTCATCTGAAGATAACCTAGACAAATTTTTTAATTCCATTTAAATCAACTCCAATTTAAATAATTTTATTCAAATTTCCATAATCTCGAATAATTTTTTCCAAATTGATTCCTTTACGGATTAATTTTCTGATTTCACTTCCAGGGTTTGTATGTTTTTTAATACGAACATATAATGGATTTAAAAATAATTCTTCACCAATTCCTCTTTCTTTAAGGCCTTGTGAAGCTAAATCTACAATATCCTTTGACAATTTACACAAATCTTGTTTATTGATAAATGCAGGAATATCATCATGAACCAAAAGCTTTCTGAGCTCACCTGCAGTATAACCGTTATGATAAAGTACATCATCATTATCAATTATCTGCTCCAATTCATCAAGTTTGTCTTTCAGACCTAAATGAAAAGCAGCTACACACATTGAATCCCTAATAGGTTGAGTGCATACACTTCGAAATTCAACTGTTCCCCTAAAAGTCAAATTAATAAATTTAAATGGCCTAACATATTTTATATCATTTATAGATGGCCTAATATCAATTTCTCTATAGTTTCCATTACAGTATATTTCACCACGAACATATTCTCTTTGGAAATAATCCAGAATATTCATTGAAGGAAAATTAATATATGCACCATCACGCATTACACAATAAATATTTAAAGATTCCAAATAAGACTGTAATTCTGAAATGTCCTTGAAATCAACATCGTACATACCAATATTATGAGGATTTACTCCATGAGTAGAATATTCCCAAAGAGCATCTCTAAAGCAATTTATGTCATTATCTTCACCAAATAAAACAGAGTTGGAAAATAATAATGCCTTAATTGGTTCTATTTTTGAAAATACATTAATTGTCTGAATCAAATCATCCTTATGGACATCCAACTGTACCTGTGAAGCGGATGAAAACATTCCATATTCAGGGTATTTATGAAAATGAATCGGCACATCTGAATAATTGTCAAATGATTTCAGATGATGGTAAAGCATCAGATATCTTTCAGAAGGAATAGGCTGATTCAAATTATATTGCCTATAGGGATTTATGCCCATTCCAGTTAAAGTATGACCATATTTTTCAAATGATTCCTTTACATGGGAATAATACTCACAAAAACGGTCATTGATAGTGAATAGATCTTTTTCTTTGCCCATTGCAAATTCAATATTATTATATGAACAGTCATAACACATTATATCCTCAGTTTTAGGGTTTTTTAAAGAAAAAATATTGTCATCGTAATCAATTCCGTCTTCTTTAAAGTCTGAAAATTGATTTCTAAAATCATCAGTAACCTTATGAACAACATTGAAATCTACTGCTTTTTTATCCAAGTTGACAATCGGAATTTCAATTTCTATACCTATGAAATTCTTTTTTTGATTAGTTGGTTTTATAAATTCCTCATACAGTTTATTTCGGATAATTTCTTTATCAATCATTTTCCCACCTAACTGAATGTTTTAAAAATTCTTCCATAGCTTTTTCATGCTCTTCTGTGAATATGAACTCATTATCATGTTCATCACTTTCAAATACAATTTCCCCATCAATCAAACCGAATAATTTATTTAATTCAACAACTTTCCAGTTTTCATCATCATCAAGAGGTGTTGAAGCGATTAAAAATCCATCTTCATTTTTTAGGTAAAATAATGTATCTTTCATATTGGAATGAATATAAGTTAAATCACCATCATATATCATCAAATTAAGTTTATTGTTCTTTGACAAGTCTTCTATAATATTGGACAATAAATTAAATCTCTCTTTAATAGTGGATGGAGCATTTTTAGACTTTTCAAATTGATTAATGTGATCAATTATATAAAGTAATATTCGCTCAGAATCAGTGTCCCCATTTTCCTTATCTTTATATTTATCAAGTTCGGGATAGTCAAAAATGGTTCCATTATGAATTAACATCCAAGAACGATTATTATCATCGGCTTCAATGAATGGATGGCAATTGGGAGATATAATTTCACCAACCGTAGCTAACCTGATATGAGCGAATACATTTTTTCCAACAACAGGATTGGACAATATATTCTTTAAGTGCTGACTGCATGTTGCTTTTATAGGTTCTTTATTTATAACAAATTCATCAGATTGCATTGTAGCTAATCCCCATCCGTGCGGATGTTCTTCAGAGTGATTATAAAAACATTCAAGACATTTATTTATTTGTTTTGGCGTATTTGAATTAAAACAAAAAATTTCACACATTCATTATCCTCCCATTGTTAGTTATCACAATTGTTATATTGCAATAACACTTGTTATATAATTTATAGTATTTAAAGATATTGTTAAAAAAAATAGACAACACAGTTAAATAATCATTTAAAAAAAAAATAAGTAACTATAAAAAAGTAGGATTTGAACAAATGACAGCTGAAAAAATTACACAATGTATGAAACCCCACGGAAAAGAAGGAATTCAAACAATCAAAGAAATGAATGAAAATCACAAAAACATTTCTGAATTTGCTTTTAATTGCATTACAGTTAATGATAATGATAAAATACTTGATATTGGCTGTGGAGGTGGTGTAAACATTGAAAAATTCCTCCGGTTAACAGACAATGATGTTGACGGACTGGATTACTCAGAAGTTTCAGTAAGAGAGGCAATCAAAAGAAATCAACATGCAGTCGACAACAAACTTTGCAGAATAATTCAAGCGGATGTTAGCGATATGCCAATAGATGATGAAACATATGATTTGGCAACGGCATTTGAAACCATCTACTTTTGGCCGAACATCAAAAATACATTTAAAGAGGTTTCAAGAATTATCAAACCAAAAGGCAAATTCATGATTGCCCAAGGAACTGACGGCAATCATCCAGATGATGAAAAATGGTTAAGTACCGTCGAAGGAATGAAAGTGTATACCTCACAAGAATTAGAAAAATATCTACTTGATGCAGGTTTCAATAGTGTTAATAGCTTTAAAAAAGAAAATGATTATATTTTAGTAGTTATTGCACAAAAATAATTAACCTATGGGGTTCATCCCCCATAAATTATTTGAACCAACTTAATTTCATCACCATCATTGATTATACTTTCTTCGATTGTCAATTCCCCATTCTGTTTTGCAACAATTGTCTGAGCTGAGAGCCCAAGATCAACCAACAAATCGTTTATTGTGTAATTTTCATCCAAGTGCCTTATTTCATCAATATCCTTAAATTTTAATTTAAATTTCATTTTATTACTTCCATCATTATAATTAACAATTGTTATATAAATTTATCATCATTTAAAGTTTTCCATTTAACCAAAAAGAATTGAAAAAATATTTAAACCATTCAACATTTCAAAACATTTATATACTTAATTATACAATTTGTATTTAGGAAAAAAAATAACTATTGTTATATTTAGTAAAGTTTTTCCTAGCTCGGGTAAAATGTTGCAGGTTATGCTGCCAACAAATTAAAACAATGAAAACTCCCATGAATTGTTTTAATCTCCAAAAATAAAATATTAAATAAAATATAGAAATAAAAATGAGTTAAAAAAATACACTCCTTAAAACATGAATTGAAAATTCATGCTAAGAGCACCTTATGGTGCTCTTAACTATCAAATATGGGATAAAAATGAACTTAGAAGATAAAATCAATATTGTAAAAGATATTTTAAAAGATAAAAAAGTGGCTATTGGTTTTTCAGGCGGTGCCGATTCAACTTTAATAGCATATTTATCTTCAAAAGTTGCAAAAGACACACTAGCAATAACTATCGACAATCATTTATTACCTAGAGATTTTGTTGAAAATACAAAAAAAGTAACTGACAAATTTGGAATAAAACACGAAATTATCGATATCAATTTCTATAATGATGAAAAATTCTTGTCAAATGATTCATGCAGATGTTATTCATGTCGAAATTTAATGTATTCCAAAATCGAAGAGCATGCACATGAAAGAGGTTTTGATTTTATCTGTGATGGAAACAACATCAGTGATTTGGTTATTGATAGGCCAGGAATACTTATCACCTATAAAAAAGAATTTGAAACACCATTTATCAAAGCTAAATTAACTTCCAAAGAGATTCATGAATATCTTAATAGAAACAATATTTCATATTCAAAATCTACAACATGCCTTGCTACCAGAATTCCAGTTAATACCAGAACAACAAAAGAAAAAATCGATAGGATTAGCTATTGCGAAAACTTTATTTTGGCAAACACAAATTGTGAAATTGTTAAAGTAAGGGATTTTGAAAATTATTGTATATGTGAAGTTGATAACATAGATGAAATTTTAGGAAATGATAAATTTAAACAAATCAACGATGAATTAAAAAAACAAGGATATGAAAAAGTTGCATTAAATTTATCGGAAATTGATGATAATGAATTTATCAGTATTGACTACCACAATAAGTCCTTCGAATATCAACTTCCATTCACGATAAATTTAGAAAATACAAAAAAACAGTTTGATAATACATTCCTTGAAAACACTAATGAAAGAATAGATCTTGAGAAGATAACTATTTATTCAGACGGATTAATTAAAGGACATGATTTAAAAACTTACGAAATTGCACTAGATACATTTATGGAAATACTGCCAAAATTAAGAAGAAATATTTAGGTGAAAAAATGCCAACAAGATACATAGGTGATGGATATTGGGAAATAGCTTCCCGCCAAATGAGTATTGTGACAAGAAGTGAACAGGAAAGATTCAAAGATGCTAAAATCACAGTCATAGGATGTGGTGGAATTGGTGGAGAAACCATTGAAATGTTAGCCCGTATGGGAATTGGAGAACTTGTTTTAGTTGATAAAGATGCCTTTGACCTATCAAATTTAAATAGACAAACATTAGCATCAATAGCTGATTTAGGTTTAGATAAAAGTTCAGTTGCAGCTGAAAAGGTTAGACTAATTAATCCTTACGTTAAAGTCACTACATTCAACGAACACATTGACCAAAACAATATTGAAAAAGTAATTGAAGACTCAGACATTGTGATTGATGCTTTAGATAATGTCCTGACAAGAGTTATTGTGTCTAGAAAATCCCGTGAAAAAGGAATTCCATACATCCATGGTGCAATTCATGGAACTATGGGTCAGATTACAGTTTTCTTGCCTAATAGTGACAAGACATATGAAGAAATGTTTAATCTCCCATCAATTGGAAAAGATTTGAATGATGATACAATCAATTCCCTAAAAAATGTTACTTCAGGAGTTCCGCCAGTCATTGGACCAACACCAAATTTGATTGGTTGTCTTGAAGCATTTGAAGCATATAAAATAATAACCGGAGTAGGTAAAGTTACCGTAGCTCCAAAAATTTTAACTTTTGATTTGTTAGATTTAGGTTCATTTTCTTTAGATGAACTTTAATTTTTCTTATTTTTTTAAATTTACACGATTTGGTGAGGTATATACAGTAAATCTATTGCCACGAACAAAACCAACCATAGTGATGTTACCGGCACGAGCCACATCAATTCCTGATGAAGCAGGTGCTGCATTTGATATGATAATCGGAATACCAACCCTAATCACTTTTATTAACATGTCCGCAGGCATTCTTCCACTATAAGAAATGTAACTTTTAGAAAAATCATAACCTGCCTTTGAAGCAGCTCCTATTACCTTATCCACTGCAACATGACGACTAACGTCTTCGCGAATTATTATTTTATCTTTATATTTCAATTGAGCAACATGAACTCCTGCAGTTTTTTGCCATATTTTTGCTTCATCAGTCAAATGTTTAATATCTTTAATAATTTGAGTAGCATCAATTGATAAATCAGAGGTATTTGGCTCAATTGTTTTCATTTCAGACCGTATTCCCCCAGCATTGTCTGAGTTTACACCCTGATATTCAAGCAATCGACATACACAAGCATGTTCACAGTTTCCTTTTCTCTCCTGAACTATCCCCTCCTGTTCCAAATCTTCTTCAGGATTATGAGAAAGTTTTGTTGAAACCAACACATTTGTTCCATCAAGACTTATTGATTCAATATCAGAATAGTCTTTAATTAAACCTTCACCAAGACAATATCCAATGGCAAAATCCTCCAAATCTTTAGGATAAGTTGAAAACTTACGCGGAGGCAAATAATCAATAAATAAATATGTATATTCATCATCCACACTGTTTTCTTTAATGGTTTTGTATTCCCCATCCTTCCATTGAATTACATCAGTTTGTCTTAAAAAATCCATAATATCGACCCCCAATATACATATTAACAATTGTTATATTTAAAATTATATTATTAACTAAAAAAATACATTAGAAATTATTCAAAAAAATTATTTAAAACAGATATGAAATCATTTAAAAATTTCTTTCTTGTTTTTTCATCAATTTCTAAAATAGACAAATAAGGATTTAAATCTTCTAATTCAACCAATAACAATTCACCATCTTGAGTTCTACAAGCATCAACACGTTGAATTCCATTTTCAATATTATTCCACCGGATAAATTTATAAGCAAATTCTTCATCATCATGTGTGAAATCATATTTTTTAAGATCCCAACGTCTTTTTTTATTTGGAGCATATAATGCATATTCCAATGTATCATTCAAAAAATAAAAAGAAACTTCGTAGCTAAAATCAATCGCAGGTTGAATTAGCATATCATCCAAATCACGATTCAAAAGTTCTTCTTTAGTTAAAAATTCAAGACCTATTGAATCAGCCCCATCCTTGGGTTTGACAACATAGTTATCGCAATTGCCCAACACATCCAAATGTTCAATAGAATCTATCGTAGGAATAACTGGAAAGTTATCTGAAGTTAAATCAATAAGGTATTGTTTACCACACATATCCGCTTTACCATTAAACTCGTTAAACGTTTTAATCCTATTTGATTTAACTCTATCAATAAATGAGTTATAATCCTGTCTAAATTCACTAACAGGACCAGTATTTCTAAAAATTACTAAATCCACATCTTCTTCAAAACTTTTAGAATTTTTTGGATTGCACAACACCAAATCAAAGTGGTTTTTTAACTTATCAGTGATGAATAAATCTTCTTTGAAGTAATCCCTACCTTTAGCATCATAATACAAATCAGTCAAATATAAAATCTTTTTCATAATGTAATTCCAAAAAAATATATGATTAAATATTGTATACTCTAATATTTAAATCATTTATTTGATTCAATTAAACAAATACTTTGTTTTTTCCAATAACAATTATTACAAGTCTTACATTCAGATTTACCATGGCCTTCTTGTTTCCATTGGCTTAAAAATGAAGAATCTTTAACAAACGGCCTTTGCATAGATACAAACTCAATATTTGAATCATTGATTAAATTATTTATACGGCCCATATCAGAAAATCCACCTCCTAAAACTACTGGAATATCAACTTCATCAGATACACTACTTGCAAAATCAACAAGCATATCCTGATTAGACTGACCTTTACGGAAGTATTGGGGTGATAGAAATTTAGTAATCTGCAGACTATCCGCACCATTTTCAGCCAAAATTCTGCAAATTTCTAAAGAGTCCTTTTCATCATGATATAAATTAACTTTACAATGAATATGCAAATCAGTCATATTCTTAATTAATTTAATAATTTCTAAAACCATTCTCACACGATTATATGTACTACCTCCATAATCATCATCACGAGTATTTTCAAAAGGATTCATAATCCTAGACAAATAGAAATTATTACCAATACATAATTCGACACCATCGAATCCGGCAAAAGCAATTTTTTTGGCAGCCATAACATAATCAGCCTGAATGGTTCTTATGTCTTCAACGGTTAAATCATTGACTTCCATCATCTGTTTTCCATTGACATTGCAGTTGACAAAACCTATCTGAGCAAATATTGGAACATTATAATAATGAACAGTGTCAACAACTTCCTTAAATTCTTTGATAAAAAAAGGATGATTAATAGAATAAGTATAATCGCTAAATCTATCATGGGAATACATAGAAATCAATTCAGTGATGATTACACCAACATTGTTTTTTGCTAATGATTCATACCGGTCAATAATTTCCCGAGTCAAATTTTTTTGAGAATCAAACTGTGATTCCCATAATCCAGTTCGGACAATGCGACTTGGAACTGTAAATTTACCAAATTTAATTTCATCAAATATATCTTTCATAGTTACATATTGTTAAAAAGAATATAAAAAGAAGAAAGTAACTCAAAAATTACCTAAACTATTCAAAAACATCAGCCACCTTTTTAAGCTCTTTAGATATTTTTAAATGCTGTGGACAAGTTTGCTCACATTCACCACAATCTATGCACTCAGAAGCTTTAGCATATTCAAAAGAAAGTTTATCATACTCATTAAAATAGTCTAAATTTAATTTATCTGATTTTTTATTTAAATTATATAAATCAAAATACTGGGAAATAGGTATTGAGTTAGGACAATGATTTTTACAATAATCACAAGTGGTGCATTGAATCTCACCACGATTCTGCATCAAATCTCTTGCATTATTAATAATTTTTAATTCAAAATCAGTTAACTTGTTGAAATTTTTAATGAAATTCATATTTTCATTTACTTCATCAAGAGTGCTCATTCCACTTAAAATCATTTCAACATTGTCTAAATTTAAAACAAAGGATAATGCCCATAAAGCTGGTGAAATATCACTATGGCCATTGAATAATTTTTTCACATCATTATTAACATTAGCTAACTGCCCTCCTTTAATAGGACCCATGACAAACACCGGCTTATTATGCTTACAGACAACATCATAACATTCCTTGGATTGTACATAAGAGTTATTCCAATCTTTATAGTTAATCTGCAAAAGCACGAATTCAATTTCAGGATGTTGGGTTAAGATTTTGTCTAAAACTTCAGGAGTATCATGCAAACTCAAACCAAGTTTTTTAATTTTTCCCTGTCTTTTAAAATCCTTCATTACATTGAAAATATCCAATTCCTTGCACAGACCTTCGTAATACCTGTCTTCAGGGTCATGTGCTAAATAATAATCAAAATAATCAACACCGCAACGTTCCAATTGTTCCTGAAAAATTTCATAAGGGTCATCAGTTCTTTTCATAGTGTAAACCGGCATTTTATCAGATATTATAATTTGGCCTCGAGGATATCTTTCAACGACACATTTTTTAATAGTCAATTCACTTTTTTCACCCAAATACTGATATGCTGTGTCGAAAAAATTTCCTCCAGCCTGAATATAAGCATCAACCATCTCATTAGTCTTTTCCAAATCAATTTCGCCATTTTTATAGGGCAATCTCATGAAACCAAATCCAAATCGTTTAATGTCCTCCTGCACAGCAACACCTCATTTAAAATTAAAACAATTCCTTTTCTGCCAAATACTTTCCAGTTAAACTTTCATCACAATTGATTATTTCCTCCAGTGCACCACTAGCCAATATATCTCCACCATAATAATCATCATCAATTCCAATATCAATAATATAGTCTGCATTAGCTATTAAATCCAAATCATGTTCAATGACAATGACAGTAGCTCCTTTATCAATTAAGTGGTCAAACACATCAATCAACACTTTCACATCCAACGGATGAAGACCGATTGTCGGCTCATCAAAAATGAATATTGAATTTTTTTGAGACCTTCCAATTTCAGAAGCCAACTTGAGTCTTTGGGCCTCACCTCCTGACAAACTTGGAGTGGCTTCACCTAAAGTAAGATAACCTAAGCCTAAATCAGATAATTTTTGCAATTTATTAGTTACTTTTTTAAGTTCAAATAATTCTTCTAAAGCTTCATCAACTGTCAAACCCATTACATCTGCAATTGATAGACCATTGTATATGATTTCATCAACCTTTTTATCATATCTTAAACCATCACAATCAGGACAGGTTATCTCAACGTCCGGCAGAAATTGCACATCCATCGATACACTGCCCGTGCCGTTGCATGTTTCACACCTTAACTTTCCAGTATTATATGAAAAATCAGCCATCTTATATTCATCTGTTAATTTAGCAAATTCCCGTCTCAATTCATCCAAAACTTTAGAATAAGTTGCAACAGTACTCCTTACGTTTTTTCCAATAGGAACACTGTCAATTAAATCAATCTTTTTAATATCATCACATTCAATGTCCATTACCTCATTAGGTATTTTTTCATCATTAATGGCTGCCTTAACAGCAGGATACAAAGCTTCCAAAAGTAAAGTTGTTTTTCCACTTCCAGAAACCCCACTAACAACAGTTAATTTTCCTTTTGGGATATTAACATCCATTTCTTTAACATTATGAATGTCATTGGTTTTGATGTTGATAAATCCGTTTTCAAAAATATCCCCTGATTTATCCCTAATGATAATTTTTTCAGTATTTGTTAAAAATGGAGCGATTTGCGAATTATCATTTTCCTTAATCTCGGCAAGAGTGCCTTTAGCTATTATATTTCCTCCGTCAGCTCCAGCCTGAGGACCCATTTCAATCATGTAATCCGCAATAGACAGTATTTTTGTATCATGGTCAACCAAAATAATTGAATTTCCATCATCCACCAATCGCCTTATCACACTTATCAATCCATTGACATTGTCCGGATGAAGCCCAATTGACGGTTCATCCAAAACATACAATACACCGGTAGTATGGTTTCTTAATGTCTTTGCAAGTTGAACCCTCTGCAATTCACCAGTAGACAAAGTATTTGAAGGCCGATCAAGTGAAATATAGCTTAAACCTAAATCAAGCAAAATATTTGCATTGTCCATGAACTCTTCTGCAATTGATTCCGCCATCCCATTCATTTCATCAGGTAAATTACTTATAACTTCAGGAATCCATAAAACTAACTCTTTAAGATTCATTTGGCAGGCCTCAGAAAGAGGGATTCCTCCAAAAAGAGTTGTATTTGCTTGGGCATTTAACCTGGTGCCTCCACAGTCGCTACACACTTTTGTTGTTAAAAACTTATTAATTTTTGTTAAACCTTTTTCTGTTTTAGCATTTTTAAGAGCTTCTTCAATAGCTTTATGCGCATTTCTATATTCCGCATTCAATTCAAATAGCTTACCATTTTTTGAAGGAATATTAATGTATTTTTTAACTGCAGGTCCATTGTAAACAATGTCTTTTTCCTCATCAGTCAACTCACTAAATGGAACATCCAACCTGACACCCAATTCCCCAGCAACATGATACATCCAGGAAATACCAAATTGATTCCATGCATCAACTGCCCCCTCTTCAAGAGTTTTAGTTTCATCAGAGACTAATTTTGTATCATCAACATCACGAATATAACCAGTTCCACTACAAGTTGGACATGCACCATCAGAGTTGAATGCATATTCTTCAGCACCCAATCCCCAAAATTCTTCACCACATTCAGAGCATTTTATTGGAATTTCACGAGCCACATTTAACGTAGGTTCCTGCAAATGCCCATTTGGACAAGTATAATTACCACATCTTGAATATAATAACCTAAGAGAATTTAAAAGTTCCGTCGATGTTCCAAATGTTGATCTGATATTTGGAATATTAGGCCTTTGGTGAAGTGCCAGCGCTGCCGGAACATACTGAATCAAATCAACCTGTGCCTTTTGAGTCTGTGAAATTCTACGTCGAGTATAAGTTGAAAGAGCATCCAAATATCTTCGTGACCCTTCAGAATACAAAACACCTAAAGCTAGTGAGGATTTTCCACTTCCGGAAACTCCACTAATCGCCACAATTTTTCCAAGAGGAATATCAACATCAACATTTTTTAAATTGTGAACCTTAGCTCCTCTAATAATTATCATATCTTGATACATGAGTAAATATATTAAATAAACTGTAATATAATTATTCCTAACCTGAAAGTTAAAAAAAAAAAATAGAAAAAATTAAAGGATTAAAATTATAACACTAAATCCTTCCCTTTATTGAAAGCGTCCTGTTTTTCTAGAGGAAAAACTGTTTCATGTCTTTCATACTTTTCTTCAGCATTAAAAAACCAAGGCCAATCTGTTTTACTGTAATCCTTAATTTGAAGAGTATTTCCACTTACAAGAACTTCAGTAGGACCTACAAAGTTAGTTAAAGTCATTTTATAATTTTGAATCAATTCACTGTAAAAATCATCTGGAGCATTACTGGTCATGATAAGTAATACTGGAATCGGATTTTCATTACAGCACGGAACTTCAGCATTATAAGTTAAGTTTTGAAAAATCAGCCTCTCATAAAGTGCTCTAAATGATGCAGTCATTTCTGACAGATAATTTGGAGAACCAATAATCAATCCATCCGCTTCACGAATATCATCCAATACCTCTTTTAAAGCATCACGACGAATACACTGCCCCTTATATTTCTCTTTTTTACATCCAAAACATGAAATGCAACCAGTGTATTTTTCTAAACGATACAAATTAAATTTTTTAACATCCGCTCCCTGAGACTGTGCACCTTTAATAGCTTCATCAATCAATGTATCTGTATTCCAACCTTTTCTAGGTCCTGCATTTACCGCAATTATTCTTTTACTCATATTTAACTACCTCCACAACAAATTGTTGCAATATATTCAGTATACTTATCCACTTCAATTCCAGGATTATCAATGACAAAAGTTCCATCGCAAACAGCTAAAAAATGACAAATCGCAATCCCCAAATCAATTTTCTGCACATCCCAACTAACACCTGATTTGTAACCTTCAGCATGTTTTACATAGAAATGATAATTATTACCTTCTTTTACAATTCGCCAAGGTTGCCTATTTGCTGCTGATGGTGCCCAGCGAACCGCTTCAAGATATTCAATTGCAGATTTCATCGGATTTGAAAAATTATCCTCATAGAATAACTCAGATGAAGGCAATCTTTCATCACCGCAAACCATTTCCCTCAATTTCAAATCGACTTCATACTGTGTTTTTGAAGGATAACCCAATGGAGATACAATCATCATAAATTCATTTTTTTGTCTTGGCAACCTCTTCAAAATGTTGTCTATTTAAAGTTCCCCCAATCCAAGTGGTTCCAATTCCTAAAGACCATGCATACAATACCATTTTTTCAAAAGAATATCCGAAGGCCTCTTCACAATGTTCTACATTTGGGACCTTTGCAGCAATGTAAATATTTTCCTCTTCAATGACCGGACTTGAAAGGTCATGTTTTTTTTGCATCTAATAGTATAAATTCAACTGGAACATCATAAGGATTTTCAATAGTTTCAATGTATGAGCAAAGCTTGTTTAACTCTGATTCTGGAATTTCTGTACCGTCAAAAGTTCTAACACTTTTTCTAGTTTTTATAATTTTCATCATATCCATTATTTCACCAATTTTACAATTAACTAAATATGTGGATAATTAATATTAAATTGATATTTATTATTAAAATAGTTAATGAAAAATATTCATTAAGCCCACAACAAATTAAATTTAAATTCAATTAAATGAATTTTTAAAAAATTGCAAAAAAAATAGTTTGAGAAATCTTTCTAAAAAAATAATGTTAAAAAAATAGTGAAAAAAAGAATTATAACAATTCTTTTCTTAAATCAATTGTGTCTTTTAAATCAGGCCCAGTTGAAATAATAGTTACCGGTACACCGGTTTCAGTTTGAATGTCTTCAATAAAAGCTTTAGTATCAGCGGACAAATCATCATAGTTCTGAACACGTGCACAATCAAATAATCTATCAACACAAGTTAAAGCAATTTGAGTAGCACCGTTAATTCTACAGGACTCTTTAGCAAGCTCCATATCGAAGTAACCAATTCTTCTACGTCTTCCGGTTACAACACCATATTCTTCAAGTCCTTTGCTTTCTGCCTCTTCCTGAGTCATTTCAGTTGGGAACGGACCTTCACCAACACGGGAAATATAAGCTTTGAATACATCAATGACTTCATCAACTTTAGTTGGTCCCACACCCACATCAGCCGCAAATGTTGATGCAGTAGTGTCTTTACTGGTTACAAAAGGATATGACCCATAATAAAGTGAAAGGGCAAAACCTTGAGACCCTTCAATAAATATATCTTCACCATTATCAATAGCTTCATTACAAGCTAAAGAAACATCAGTAATATACTCTTCAAGTTCAGGGATGTCACGAGCTAAATCAATTGTTCTCATCACACGGTCAGAATTTGCCGGACCGCAACCGGAACCAGTACTTCCAATTTTTTTAGCCAAATGTTCAGAAGATTTATCTCTTGACATATGGTCATCAGTAATTATTGCACATCTTGGATCCACACACATCCTTTCTTTTACATTATACTTTTTCAAGTCTTCAAATTCTTTGAACAATACATCAGGATTTACTAAAACTCCAGCTCCAATCATGAGTTTAGCATCAGTATGTACAAAACCTGACGGGGTTAATCTTAAACCATATTTTTCTCCATTAAATTCAACAGAATGCCCAGCATTTGGCCCAACTCCTGCACGAGCAATAATATCCGGTTTATCTGTGTCACAAAGGTAAGTAATGCATTTTCCTTTACCTTCATCACCCCATGCACCACCAACTAAAATACTACAAGTCATTTAATAACTCCTTAATAATTATATCTAAAAATTAGAAAATTTTTATTCCACATATATTTTATTTTTAATTATTAAAAAACTTTTGCACATTATTTATAAATAGTATATAAATTAAAAATATATATCATATTAATTTCAAACTTAGGGTAATTCGCATGCATATCGAAAGACAATACAGAGAATTAGAAAAAATAGAGGAAATTCGAATTTATAATGTTAATACATCCGAATTTTATCAAGAAGCCCCACAAGTGATGGAACCTGATAAAGTCCGATTCAGCAATATTATGAAACATGTTCCAGCAGATATTGATGTTTTTTTACCTGTTGATGAAGGGGAAGATTTCATCATAGAACGAATTGGATGGAATTTACTGGAAAGAGCGAATGTTAAATTAGATAAAGTTGAATATAGGCTTTTAAGCCAATGCTCCCCATTTTTTTATGACATCCTTAGAGACGACTTAAAGGAAGTTTATACAACCGGAAACACCAAATCTTTAAGAATATTCTATTATATCAGCGATAAAATTCAAACATTAGCTAATGTTCACATTATTAAAGATGATGAAGAAATATATTTAATTTCTGACTTTAAAGAAAATAAATTTGAACCAGATATTAGCATTGAGGAACAAAAAGAGCAAGACAATGAAAATAAAGCAAATTTAATAGAATACTTCTCACAAACTGGAAGTTATTATAAAACAAGAGGAGAATTTGTTTGGACACCCGGAATCTATAACATCATAAATCGTTCTAAAGAACCAAGAGATGCATTTTATAATATTATTTTTGATTTGGTAATACCTGAAGACAAGCCTTTAGTTGAAGAACTACTTGAAACAATGAGCCCTGAAACAGATTCCTACGAAAATATTATCAGAATATCCACACCAGGAGGACATATAAAATATTTAGACACATATCTTTACTCAAAATTCGATGAAAACGGCGAAGAAATAAGCCATTATGGATTATTTAAGGACATTAGTGTAGATTCCCATAAACATATAACCAGACCTGTCGATTTCATGTTAAATGGTTTTAACCACCATTCAAAATTATCCCTGCTGGTGGAACCGTTAAGTAAACGATATGAATTCAGCGAAGGTTTTTATAAAATTATTGAAATCCCTAAAACTGATTATGTTCACAGCCAATCAATACTTGATAACATAGTCGAAGAGGATATTAAGGAAGAACTAATAAAACTAATTAATGGTGAAATTGAAGAAGTAAACAAAATATTAACCTACAATGTCAATGGAAATGAAGAAAATCAAAAAATATGTGAATTATTCATTGAAAGATTTAATTACGGTAATAAAACACACAGTATCGGATTTTTAACAGACATCACTATTGCACGCCAAAAACAAAAAGAACTAATTGAATCAAATGCAACAAAAAATATTTTAATTAAAGAAGTCCACCATAGAGTAAAAAATAACTTGCAGGTGTTGAATAGTTTCTTGAATTTGGAACGAAGAGCATACGGAAATAACCCTGATGCAATTTTAGATAATATGCAAGCACGTTTATCATCTCTTGCACTGCTTCATGAAAAAACATATAACACTTCTGACTTTATCAATATTAATTTAAAGGATTATATCCTCGATCAGGATTCCACACTGCAGAATTTATTTACTGCAAAAGACATTCACTTTAAATCAGATATCAATGAGAATATCCATTTATCTATGGAAATTATCACACCTTTACTTTTGGTCATTGATGAATTAACAATGAATGCAATCAAACATGCATTCCCTGATGAAAATCAAAAAGATAAAACAATTTTCAAGAAGATAGATTATATCGATGAAAATATTTGCGAATTAATCTTAAAAGACAACGGAGTTGGAATTGAAAGTCCTGAAAAATTAATTAACCATAATTTGGGTTGGGAAATCATAATGAGTTTGACACGACAAATCAACGGAAAAATAGAAGTTTTAAACTTAGATAATGGAACAGGATTTAAATTAACATTTCCAAAAAATTTTGAACATAAAATTAATTAGAGGGATTAAATGAGAATACATAAAGAATATAGGCGATTGGAAGATATAGAAGAAGTGAATATTTATGATGTTCACGAAAAAGAATTCTACAGAGATGCGCCAAAAGAATTTGAAATGGAACATATACCATTCCAACAAGTAATGGAAAATATCAAAACTGATATAAATATTTTTTTACCTTATAAAGATGGACAAGATTTTATTATACATGGATTAGGCAATAGTGCTCTTAAAAGAGGAAATATAACTCAATCAGATGTTGAAGGGAGATTATTAAGTAAAGCTTCACCGATGTTTTATAAATTATTATATGAAGCATTATTTGAAGTTTATAAAACTCATGAAACAAAGCACATGAGATTTTTATACCATCATAAAGAAAAATTGGCAAGACTTACCAACATTAAAGTCATTTATGAACTGGGAAGAGTTTTTATTGTTTCCGACCATATTGATACTAGTGCAAGTACCTTGTATATTCCTGAAGATGAAGCACGTGATGAGGATAAAGCAAATTTAATAGAATATTTTGCACAAACCGGTAGTTACTACAAAATCAATGGAAAATATTCTTGGACACAAGGTATCTACAATATCATTAACCGTCCAAGAGATGAATACGATGAATATTACAACATTATTTTCGACTTGGCAATACCTGAAGACAAACCATTGACTGAAAAAATAATTAAAATTATGGATTCAGGAACATCCCATTATGAATCAGTAATAAGAATAAGAACTCATGATGGAACATTGAAATATATTGAAATGAACCTTTACTCCAAATTTGATGACAATGGAAACTTAGTCAGCCGTTATGGTTTAATAAAAGATGTTACTACCTATTCCCACAATAAGATAACAAGACCTGTTGATTTCTTGTTGAGCGGATTTAAGAACAGTAAAAAACTAGCATTACTCATTGAACCATTAAATATAAAACAATATGAATTTTCACAAGGTTTCTACAATCTTATTGAAGAAGATCCTGAAGAATACAATCATTCACGTGCAGTTATTCAAAATATCGTTGAAGAAGATGTAATAAATAATATCCTCCAATTGGCAGACGGACAAATTAATGAACTTGAAGAAACATTCACATATAATGTGAAAGGAAATGAAAACCACCAAAAAATTTGTGAAATATATATTGAGAGATTCCAATTTGGTTCTGAATCACATAGTATAGGGTTTTTAACTGATGTAACTGAAGAAAGAACTAAACAGTTGGAATTAATGGAAGCTAACGAACATCAAAAAGTATTGATTAAAGAAGTACATCACAGAGTTAAAAATAACTTACAAGTGCTCAATAGTTTCTTAAATCTTGAAAAAAGAGCATACAGAGATAAACCAAACATAATCATTGACCATATGCAATCCAGATTATCATCTCTTGCAATACTTCATGAAAAAACATATAATACAACTGATTTCAAGAATATCAATTTAAAAGAATATATTGAAGACCAAGATGGCCAAAAGAAAAAG
>NZ_CAMHFP010000036.1 GCF_946184425.1 uncultured Methanobrevibacter sp.
AAAACTCATGTGATAGTTGTATAACTTTTGTTCTCTTAACACTACTTTTTTAGAACTAATAATAATTAAATATTTTCTATTCTCATAAATTCCATTACTTATTTTATATAAATAAAATTACAAATAATCTAATCATTAGGAAGATGCAAAACTGATGATTATTATGGAATTTTGAAAAAAGAATTAATAAAGATAATGTATTAACTTTTTGTAGGTATACAAATTTTTTTAAGAATTGATGTTAATGTGATGTTTTTTTTAAATATAATAAAATAGCTATTTATATATAATTTAAAAAAGTAAAATATTATTAATTAACATAATTGAGGTATTATATGAAAGGGCATGCGAAAGTTGTCATACTTATGTTCTCTCAACACTACTTTTTATCGAGCTCATGTTAATTAAATATTTTCATTTTTCTGCAGTAGGATGAAATTATATGACCATCAACTACTTTTATAAAAATTCGATTAGCATTAAAAAATTTAATGTGAAGATTAGATGGAGTATTTTGATTAAAAGTTTCATGTTACGATATTGCAAAATTCAAATATTTAGGATTTGAATAATATCCTTTTGCCACTAACATCAATTTCTACTTTGTCACTAAGCGGAACATTGGTAGTGCCATTATAAAATTCAACATCATAATCTTCAGGTACATTTTCAATTATTTTCTTTAAAACTTCAATATTTAAAATTGCCATGAATAATAATTTATAAAAATCTGTATTTAAATCAATCTTCAAAATTTGTTCCAAATCTATTCCAGATTTATTGAAGATTTATTGCACATGACACTTCAAAAAGTAATCATGTCAAAATCTCTAAATTTCAATTATTAATCCAAAATTGAGATGCATCCAAGTTGTTCACAAAATTCTAAAAATTCTTTATAATCTTTATTACCTTCTAATGTTTCTCTATTCCCGATAATAATTAATTTTTTCTTTGCACGGGTTAATGAAACATTCAATCTTCGCATATCTTTTAAAAAACCAATATCTTTATTATCATTACTTCTTACTAGGGATATTATTATAATCTCCTTTTCACCACCTTGAAATCCATCCACAGATTTAACCGCTACATTTGCTTTTTTGTTAATTTCCCTAACTTGATTTGCATAGGGAGATATTACTCCAATATCTTTTTGTTTGATTCCTTTATCAAGATACATTTTAATAATATCTAAAACTATTTCAATTTCTAAATTGTTTATGTAGGAATTTGAGTAACCTAATCTGTTTTCTTTGTTATTTTTATGTTTTGATGTATCAATGAATACTAAAGGACTGCTGGAATCATATTTTTCGAGAACGCCACAGTTTAAATAATAATTTTTGGATTTTTCACTGCATTTTAATTTATTTCCATAAAATTTCATATTTGGGAATAGCATGAGGATTTCATTCATCCTATATTGAATTAATAATTCTTGCGATTGATGTTCATGGATTGTAATGAGTTCTTCGAATAATGAAGTTTTAAGAACTGATGCATTATTATTTAAAACCACTGGTGGTAACTGTTTGTGATCACCTATAAGAACAAATTTTTCTGCTTTGTTAATTGGTAGTAATACGCTTGGAATTGTGGCTTGCGATGCTTCATCAATGATAGCAATATCAAATTGAATATTTGCTAACGTTATTGATCCTGCTGAAGAGTTTGTAGTTAAGATAACTTGGCTATGGTTCAATATTTCTTCTTCAATTTCCAGTTTTTCAATATCATTAATTTCATTATCTTCCAGATATTCTTTCAGTTTATTATCAAGAGTATGTTGCCTTAAATAATTAGGTATTTTGTCTGAAGCGCCTACACGTGTAAAATTTATTTTCTTATGCTTTCTTAATTTTTTAAGAATGTTATCTATTGCAGTGTTGCTTTCACTAGTGACTAATACTTTGTGATTTGATTTTACTTCTTGAAGAATTAGTTCAATAATCGTGGTAGTTTTTCCTGTACCAAATGGGCCATGAATTAAGAAAAAATCCTCGGAATTAACTGCATGTCTAACGGCTTTTTTTTGATATTTGTCTAATTTGTTATTATAAAAGGTAATTTTTTTATTTTCGTTATAATCTTTAGTCGCTATTCTATTTGATTTAAATCTCAAAGCATTTTTACCACTTTCATTTAAATTCATTAAATTCTTTTCCCATCTTCTAAATGTTGTTTCATTAAGCATTAAATCAATTTTTGCTATATTGTTTTTAACTAATTTAGGAATTTTTTCATCGGTGTATACAATAACGGAATTAGAAGTTATGTTGCCAATTTCACAATTAATTTCTTCATCGTTTATTGTTAGTACACATAAGTCGCCTTTTTTTATTTCTGTTCTAATTTTTTCTTTTCTAGTGAATTTAAGGCCAGTAGAATATCTTCGCCCACGTTTTTCGCTGAATACTAAATTATTGATGGCTCTCCCTTCTCTTTCTCTTTCTTTGGGATCCATCTGGGTCTTTTCAGTAATCATATTTGCTTTTACTATCTTTTTCTCAAGTTCAATTTGTTCTAAAAGATTTTCAATTTCTTCTTTAACATCTTCGTCTTTATGGAGATTTTCTTCTAAATTGTAGTAGCTATATATCATATTTCCTCTTTTTTCTTGTGACTTATAGTTTAAAATAAATTAAACTAATAAATCTTGGTTATTTTAGGATTTTCTTTAACTTGTGGCATTTATTTTTTTATTTCTATTTCTATTTCTATTTCTATTTCTTGGGGTGGGGTTGTTTTGGTTAATATCTTTTTCATCACTACGTATACATATGTTAAACGAGTATAATTATTTTTCGTTTTTATACGAACAATATGGTTGGTTGGAGATAATGTTGTTTGTTGTCCCACCACATAATTTATTACTTATTTTATATAAATAATATAATAAAAAATATAATAGGTATATGTAAAAAATGTTAGGATGATGATATGGGAATTGCTGATTATATTAAAACAAGATTATTGAATAATAGAGTGGAACAGTACAATACTAAGCGTAGTTACTGGGGTGAGGATGAAAGGCAGCCTAGAACTGATGGAATCAATACTGGTCTTGATTTAATTGATGCCCTTCCTCCTGTGATTAATAAAACTATAGCTAATGCTAGATATGCTGTTAAGCTTGATGGTTATACTTCAGGTATTTTGAAAAACAGAATTGATAAAGCTAATGTTAATATTGTCCTGGTGGACAAGGACAACAAGCTTTCAGCTGAACAGAAATTGACTTTGATCTTGTGGGCAAGAAAAATCGACATCAGCCAAGTTGCTAAAAATATCCTGCAGGGAGGAATGGTTGATGGTGAAGGTATTATTAAACCTGTAGAGCGATGGGACAAGGACATTGGCAAATACATTAAACCTATATTTTTAGAAATCGGTGCAACTGGCTATGGTCTTAAGAAAGAGTTTAATGATGATAATGAAGTGCAGCTATACCTTCATGAAATGCCTAAGGATGTTGTTAATGGAAGTCCTGAAGAGTTCAATAACTTCGTCAGTGTTGAAGAGGGAACATTAACGGTTCAATATGAACCAGATGAGGTTATTAACTTTATGTATAATGAAATCTATTCTGAAGCTCAAAGCATTATCTTAAATTGTTTGGATGATATCTATCACAAATGTAATCTCGAAAGAAATCAGGTAGAGCGTATTAATAAGGATAATATTATTGAAGTCAAGCCTGCAATGGATGCAAACGGTCAGCCATACATTACTGAGCTTTCATCCACTGCTAAGGAAAATCTTTATGCTGATTATGGAACTACTGCAGGAAGTAATGTAGCTATTGTGCCTCCAGGAATTGAATCTAAAATCTTAGGGGGTAACAACTACCAGTCTGACTATACTAGGCAAACTGAAATCTTTAGAAATAATATTTTAAGGACATTCGTTACTCCGCAATCTCAGGCAGGTAATGAAAGGTCTAACCAGAACGTGGCCGAGTACATTAACGATTCAGCCATTACTGGATTCATCGTTAATGTAGCTAATGACCAGAAATGGGTCTTGAAACACTGCAATGAATTATTGAAAAGGCAGATGGAGTTGATGGGCATTAAAGAAACTTATGATGTTTACTTAAGCTATTCAAGAGATGATGTTGTTAAGTATGTTATGGAGCTTTCTGCTGAAGGTGATGAAATCTATAAGAATTATCTCAGTAACTTTGAAGAGGAACAGCCTGTCGGTGAGAGAATTGTTAGTGAAAGAGGTACTGAAATATAATAAAGATTTATATAAAATAAGTAATAAATAATATAATAATTAATATAATAAAAATGTGATAATGATGAGGCATGAACTTTTTGAAGTCGGATCATATGACTATTCCGACCTGGACGAAAGGTTAACCAAACCTGTTATATGGAGTGAAGAGGATTTAAAGCTAATAGCTGAAAACTATCGTGGAGGAATTCCACTAACTGAAGAACACGATAAGATCTATATTGGCATTGGAAATGACATAAGCTATGAAGAAGGTAAGCTATTCATTGAAATCCCTGATGAACTGGATATGGAAGGAAAAGGCCTTTCTCCTAAAGTTGATGTCTTATTGAAAGATAATGGAGATTCATTTGGAATTGATACTATGAGTTTGATAGATGTTGGTGTAACTAAAAGCCCTAGAAAAATTACCTTGTTGAATTCGGATATAGCTGGAGATGCAGGCGATGCTGGAAATCCTGAACCTGCTCCTCAACCGCAGCCTCAACCTCAACCTCCAAGTAAAGACACTAATGTAGCTACTAGTTTACTTTTGGAGAAATTGCAAGGTAAGGATGCTGAAATCGGAAAGCTTCAGGAAGAGATTAAAACTTTAAAAGAAGAATCTGAAAAATATGAAGAGATTAAAAAAGCTATTGAAGAGAATAAGGAATTTATAGATAGTAAAGATGATATCTTAAAGGAGTTATCTGAACTGCGAAAAGCTGAAAATGAAAGGAAAATAAAAGAGTACGAAGCTAAGTACAACTTTAATTATAATGAGAATCAGCAGGATAAGGAGATAATAGATAAGCTATTGTCTGGTGACGTTGATATGGAATTAATGGAAAAGCTGGCTGAAAGAAGAATTAAAATTGAAGCTAGTAATGATGGTTCAACACCTGGAGGAAGAAATCCATCAAACTCTGGAGATGCTGGTGAGATCGGCGAAACCGGCAGCACTGGAGATGAGGATGCGCCTTCCTTTACGACTCGTGAGGAATATAATAAAATCTTAAAGGATATGGGATTCAATAGGACTAGAATCTAGCTATGATGGTGTTTTCTTACTTTTCCACCGGAGCTAGTATTTATTCATTGAATTGCTCGTTGTTTAGTTGTGGAGGGTGTTTTGATGTGTTTTCACTCTCCATTAATGTTCATATTTCACCTAGTGGGGCAAATCGTGCATTGAAACCCTTAATGCCTAATTAAGGGGGGACAAGCCCCCCTTTAATTATCCACGAATGCCAATGCAATAATTAATCAAGTTTAAAAACTTAACCCTCGAACCGACCGCTAAAGGGTCGGTTCTTAAATTTGACAAACTTATCTATGCCAAATCCATGAACTCGGAACAGGGGACAAGCCCCTGTTCCTCGGAACCTAACATGACCAATATTGTTAGGTCTATAGTATGGCCTTTCGCTTACGCTCAAGGCGTCCAGTCCGATCTATGGTCGGACGGAACATCGGGATGCATTGATTATTATTCTTTTTATCTTTAGAGTGAATTACGGAACCGACAACAGGTGTCGGTTCCTCTTAATATATGCTCGCCAATTCTATTCACCCCCACCTATACCATGCCCTCCACATATGCTTCCCGTTGGTCAGCATAGGGTCGGCATGGTTATGGTGGGGGCGAATTGGCTCGCTTATAACGTGCGGTATGGCAAGGTCGCTTAATCTTGAAAATTCCTAATTCATCCTCGCAACAACTATTTTTCCAATTAATGTAACCTATCAAATAATTAACATTAGTGTTAATTAAATCAAATCAAAATTAATTACATGCAATATAATGATGTGTGTATTACATTAACGGCAAAGGTATTAAAAAACAATTTACTTTTCAACTATGCATGTACGAAAATTATTTAAGTTAATGTCGGCAGACATAGTAACAAGATTTATAGTGGGGATTAAGATGGGACTATTTGATAAATTAAGAACACCAAAATGGAAACATGAAGATTGGAAAGTAAGACTAGAAGCAGTTGAAAAATTAGATGATGAAAAAATATTGATTGATATTGCTAAAAATGATTCTGATAGTGATGTACGTAAGGAAGCTGTTAAGAAGATTAGTGATGAATCTGCTTTAGCTTATGTTGCTAAATATGATGAATCTTGCTATGTTCGTAGTTCCGCCGTTGAAAAGATTAGTGATGAATCTGTTTTATCTTATGTTGCTAAGAAAGATTCTGATAGTAATGTACGTAAGGAAGCTGTTAAGAAGATTAGTGATGAATCTGCTTTAGCTTATGTTGCTAAATATGATGAATCTTGCTATGTTCGTAGTTCCGCCGTTGAAAAGATTAGTGATGAATCTGTTTTATCTTATGTTGCTAAGAAAGATTCTGATAGTGATGTACGTAAGGAAGCTGTTAAGAAGATTAGTGATGAATCTGTTTTATCTTATGTTGCTAAGAAAGATTCTGATAGTAATGTTCGTCTTGAATGTTCTAAAAAAATTAAAAATAAAGTTGTTTTGGTCGATATTGCCCATAAGGCTGTTGCTCGTTCTGATGATAAGGACTCTGTGTGGGGTGATGATGCTGATGACTGCAGATTTATTCTCGGATTGATTGATGATGAATCTTTTTTAATAGATATTGCTAAAAATCATTCTTCAAAATGGGTTCGTCGTGAAGCGATTGATTGTATTAAAGATTTAAATCCAAATTCAATTATATTTACATCTAAATCAAATATTTCTAGGATTAATGAGGAGTCCAAATTAAAGGACATAGCTAAAATGAGTCCTGATGATAATGTGCGAAAACAAGCTATTAAAATGATTAATGATGAATCTTTTTTAATGGATGTCGCTAAAGCGGATTCTAATGAGGATATTCGCCGTGAAGCTATTAAAAATATTTCAAAAACAAATAGCCCCCAAATAATCAATACTGTTATGAAAAAATTGGACAATGAAGAGTTTTCTTCTAAATCAGATTTCAAAATCTATCTTGAAAAAGCCATAGATATCCAAAACCAAAAAAAGAACATGGAACAGTTTGTAAAAAATAGTTCTAATTACTATGATGTTGATTTAAAGATGTTTGAATCATTTAACATTACAACTTCAAGCATTTATAATCTTGAAGATTTCGATGTTCTGATAATATTAAAAGATCGTACAAATTTAACTAATTGGGATGATGTTGAAGATATCTCTTCTATTATTTATATTAGTGAAAATGTTTCAAGATACACTAATTTAAATAGTAAATATTTCTCAGAATTTATTGAAAGTTCAGAAAAGTATGATGATTATTATTTGGATAATAAAAGAACTTGTTCAATTGAAGTTACAGATTGTGGGAATAGGTTTAAAAATGTTAAAGCAATTGTTGCACAGAATGTAACTAATAATATTAAAGATTTGAATTCTATGTTTAAAGGATGTGTGTCTTTGAAAACAGTTTCAGGGCTTGAAACATGGGATACAAGAAATGTTAAGACTATGGAAGATATGTTTGCAGGTTGTGAAAACTTAGAAAAAATTAATGGTATCGATAAAATTAGAACTGACAATCTAAAAAATAAATCTAATATCTTTGGTACTTATAGTGTTAATGTAGATAGAGATGATGTTTTTAATGATGATAGGTATAAAGTAGATGGTTTTAAAGTTACTTGTAAAACATCTTTTAAATGTTTAAAAATAACTGATGACTCTGTTTTAGCAGATATTGATAAAACTCCAAAAAATGAAATTTCAAATAGTGTTTTTGATTATTGTGAAAATTGTTTCTCTGATATTCCACAAGGTAGTGAATATTGTCCAGTTTGTGGAAGTATTAATATAAAAAGAAATTAATAAGATTAAAATTTATTAAGGGTTTTGTCAATAATTTAATTTTTTAATATTATTTGAAACGTATGTTTCTCGGAGAAACATTCACTACAAACTTTTTTAGAATTTATTTCTTCAATTTTTTTCACATTAACAACTGGTAATGTTAATGTTGAATCAAGTTTTGCTATCGTTAATGTTAACGTTAATGTTAATTAAATCAAAATCAAGTTTCTAATTTTAATTATATGAATCACATCTCATATTAACGGGGGGAGGTAATGTTAATGTTGATTTTGTTTCAACCCTTGCATATATATCAAAGCGTATGGGAAAACAAAATCTGAATATTGAATCGTTAATGTTAATGTCAATATTACTTTTTTTATTATATAATATATATAAAGAAGATAATAAAATATTAATTATGACATTGCAGAAAAAATTACAAATCAATATTGTCATGAGCAATTACAACCAAAGGAGCAGCAGCTATTCATCCAGCTATGATTATATCTTCTTGGATAATTTAGCCAGCAGTTCTTACTCCAATTTATTCAGAAGTGATTTGAAAAATCTAAAGATCAAAACAGAAAACAATACCGAATGTCAGGTTTTATACATTCCATCTTACGGATCTCAAGGCGCAGCCATTCTCGTTAGAGTTCCGGTAAGTCAGATTTCACAAACCACAAAACTGTTGCTGGATGTTCATGATACTTCAACAACATTTTCAAGCACTTTAACAACTGGTAATGAGGTGTTAATGTTTGATGCAAACTCTGATACATACTCAAACTTTTTCATGAACTACTCAGGTTTAAGTATCAACAATGACTCAACAGATGGTGGAAGATTTCTCAGAGTTAGATTTGTTCCAAGCCTTGATGGAAGCTCTCCAACTTCATTATTTACAACAGTTGCATCTGGAAGTAGTTTATCAAACAATCGTGTTACTGTTGCAAGATTTAAAAGAATTGGAGGTAATGTTGATGTTAATGACAATGCAACATATTATGGTTCAACAATGGGAAGTGTCATGATGCAGGTTGACGGAAGTCTCACAACCTATGGGGTTGACACAAAAGTTACTTCTCTTAACTGGGCAGGCAGTAACAAAAACTATTTAATGTTTAACGGGGCTAAAACATTAGTTCAGGTTTCATCATGGGACGCTTACAACAGTAGCAGTGATGATGAAGGAAGTTACAAACAGTACCATATTCATGGAAGAGTGGGAAATGGTTTTTCAGCCAGTAGTGATTATTTAGAAGGTTTCAGCAGAAACAATCCAACTAAAATTTATGACAATAATTTCGCTGAAGTGGAGATCTCTCCAACATTTTATGCAACAACTGAATTTGAAGATTTCAATTATGTTGATCTAAAATGGCTATTGATATTTCCATCACCAATAATTGGAGCTAATGGAATTCCACAGGTAACAGTAACGGAAAGAACCAAAACCGGCATTCGATTATATAAAGGAAGCCATGAATACACTAAGGCCTACAGGGGCTCAACGTTAATGTGGGACGCTAATGATGATGACATGGAAGATACTGGACTTCACATTCCAGATAAAATAATTAACAAGAATTGGGATTGGGTGTTTTAAAATGATAATTGATTATGATGTAAACTCAACAATTGGACATGGCCGTGGATATCCAACAGGATTGGAACATTCAGAGAAAATGGATGTAATAGCTTGTCTTTTAGATGAGGGAGAGAGAAGCTATGTTAATGAAGAGCATACAGCTTGGATTTGTTCTGACCAATGTGCAGTAGGCGAAATGGTAACATTGGATGAATCATCCACAATGGAACATACAATAGTCAGAAAAGCCAAAGCAGGCGAACTTGCTTTCGGATATCTGTTAGGTAAAGTGCAGGTCAAGACTTCAGGATTAACTTTAGTGGCTGTGGCCGTATTAGGTGATGTCTTCAGATTGAAACTCAAAAGGCCAGCACCCACAGATATATTGCCGAATACCAGAATCTACATTGACAGTGATGGTGAATGCAATCCCGTTCAAGGCCATGATTTAAGACTGCTTTCAATCGTTAATCTAACGGAAAATGAGGATACGCAGTACATTAGAGTTTATAGGCAAATGTCAGAAATCGAAATGTATCCTGAATCTCAGAATTGTATTGATCTTGGAGACTGCTCATTTGAACAGGATGAAATAACTCATGTCGTTAATATGATCATACCTTCAGAATCAAACATCATGGCACAGGCCAATTATGTTAAAGATGCAGATGGAGTAACATATTGTGAGCTTCCCGATGTAGCTATTGTAAATGATGTACGATTTGTCTGGGAAGATAACAAATTGTATATGGAATGGGATGGCTGTGATGATGGCAAAGATATATACCTTATATAAAATAGATAATAAAATATATAATAAATTACATAATAAAATATATAATATTAAAGTGAGGTTATAACATGACAATAAGGAAACTCGTAGGAACTTTGGAAAATAAAG
Organism: uncultured Methanobrevibacter sp.; assembly: GCF_946184425.1. GTDB lineage: Archaea > Methanobacteriota > Methanobacteria > Methanobacteriales > Methanobacteriaceae > Methanocatella. The sequence continues at coordinate 10,531 of NZ_CAMHFP010000036.1, forward strand.
GACCATACATTGACGCTTCAACAGGCCATTGGTTTTACTGGAATGGAACTAGATACGTCGATAGCGGTTATCCTTATGCTGTTAAACCGATAATATCATTTAAAATCGAAGATGGAATCTTATACTATTCAATAACTTGGGAGGCACAATGAAATACATAAAGTACTTTGAAACGTTAGAAGAATACGAATCCTGGATAAACATAGAAGAAAACGCCGAAGAGGTTTACAGAACTGAAGAAAAGATTTGCGTTGATGGCGTTATTCTAAGCCACACATACAAAGATTATGAAGAGGAGGTAAACAAGAATGATTTATGAATTCTTAGAAAAGAATAGAAAGGATATTGACATATTGACTTCATTTCTGGTCACTGTCATTCCAATTGTCATGTTATATTCAGAAGCGTTAGGTATCAGCGAGAATACCATTCCTTACTGTATCCTTATGATAGTGTTAGGTGTAGCTAGTCATTATGCAAGTAGGATAAGAGGCGAAGGAGATGTTGAAGACGCAAAACAGAAAGCTAAAAGAGTTTTGGGTTATCCTGAAAAACAATAGGCTTCTCTGGAGGATATTGTTATCATGAACAAAATTAAAAAGAAGATATTTATTTGCAACTTTACCAAAACAATTTCCAGTGCCGTTTTAACAGCGATAGCTATCAACATCATAATGACCAACGCCACAAAGTATGCTTTAATCGAAGGACTATTGCCATTTGCATTAGCCATTGTCATTGTCGCACTAATTGACATTTATGAATATAGATGTGAGCGTGAAGACCAGATTAATTTGAATGAACTTGAAGATAGAATCGAAAAGTTGGAGGGTAAGAAGTGAAAGGTAAAATCCTAATTGCCGTTCCAACATTCGAAAATATCAAACTGGAATGCTTCAAAAGCATTTACAACCTGATAAATCCTAAAGATTACCTTTTGTATTTTGATTATGTGAAAGGATATGATTGTGCACGTGCAAGAAACGAAATAGCTAAATTAGCAATTAAATATGGCTTTGACTATGTGTTAATGATAGATTCAGACGTTAATGTGCCTAGACAAACAATCAATAAACTATTGGAATGTGAAACTGACATTGCTTTAGGTTGGTACTACAAGAAAAGAACCACAACAGATCAAACTGTCATCTTTGATTTTGGAAAAGATTTTACTGACAAGAACATGATCTATGGCGAAACATTATGGAAAGCTAACAATCCATTTGACATTAAAGGCGGTGGCTTAGGAATCGCTCTCGTTAATGTTAATGTCTTCAAAAAAATGCCATATCCATATTTCAAATACGTAATCTACGGCAATGACACAGTACTGTCAGAGGACTTGTATTTCTGCACAGAAGCTAGAAAATACGGAATGAATATTAAATGCAATCCAGACGTTAAAGGCAATCACATATATGAGGTGAGTGTTTAATGCATGACCAAATAGTTTTATTGGAACAAAGAAAAGAAGTCACAACATTTTTACTCGATGATGGAGATGTAACATCAAAAGACGTCGTTACAGAAACAGGCCAAAGCATAGGCTATGACTATACAAACAAATTATATCCTGAAGATACTGTTACAATCTCAGACAAGTCAGAAATCGGAAAAGAAATGGTCAAGAAATATACTGGCAGTAATGATGAGATACCAATCGGTATTGTCGTTAATGACCCAATAGTAATGGATAACGGCCAAAGAAAAGCTAGTGTGTTAGTGTTAGGCCAACTATACAGACTCAAACTAGCCAGTGGCGTTACAGATATTTCACCGGCAGATAAAATCAAATTAGGTGAAAACGGAGCCGTTAAAGATTCTTCAGGCGAATACTTATCACTACATCCAGTGGAAGATTCTGATGAATACCATTATGTTAATTGTTTTAAATTAGCTAGTGGTGCTAAAGGAGAAAAAGGAGAAAAAGGAGATACTGGAGATACAGGAGCTACTGGCCCTGCCGGAATATCAACAATAATCAGAGGTTCATATAGTAGTCTTGAAGAATTAGAAGAGCACGTTCCAAATCCTCAGGTAGGGGATGCTTACTTAATTGACGGTGAACTTTATGTATGGGAGGAATAAGAAATGACCTGGAGAGATGTTGGAAACTTAAGAGGTGAAATGGGAGCAACCGGACCTCAAGGAGCTACTGGTGAAACAGGTCCTGCTGGAGCACCATTCACAATCTATAGAACATACGCAACAATAGCATTAATGGAAGCTGACTTTGCTAACGTTCCAGACGGAAGCTTTGTTGCAATCCAATCTAACGTTGAAGATCCCGATAACGCTAAATTATATCTCAGAGGAAATTCTGAATTCACATTCATAACAGACATGTCCGGAGCTACAGGTATTCACGGAGATACTGGAGAAACAGGAGCTACTGGTAAGGCAGGCGCTCAAATATTATTGCGTGATGGTTATAGGAATAGTTCATTATCTTCAACAGAATGTCCCGCTAGACCTACATTGTATGGTGGGTTTTATGTAGCTGATTTATTAGCAGATAATGCATGGGCAACTGAAGTAAATCTTGGAGATTGGGTAATAACAAGAAATGATTATAATTTATGCCATATTGCATGTGTGGTTGATGGTAAAGCATTAGTTGACCAATACTTTAATTTGAAGGGAGCCAAAGGAGATACAGGAACATCTGGTGAGAAAGGTGATACTGGTGATACTGGTGATACCGGTGCATCTGGTGAGAAAGGTGATACTGGAGATACAGGTCCTGCTGGACCTAAAGGCGATACTGGTGATGCATTCACATATCAAGATTTCACACCGCAACAACTTGCAGGATTAAAAGGTGATACTGGTGATACTGGTCCTCAAGGTGTTAAAGGAGATACTGGAGAATCTGGTGCGAAAGGTGATACTGGAGCTAGTGGCCAAAAAGGAGATACAGGAGATACTGGCCCTGTTAATCTTGCAAGTTCACTAGATACAACAGACACTACCAACGCCATTAAAAACGCACCGGTAGCTATAGCTATTGAAAATATCCAAACGGCTATCGGAACAATAACATCCACTCAAACTTCAAACTTGAATTTACTTGGGAGCTGATTAACATGACTTTCACCCCTCCCGACCTTTCTGAGGTCCTGACTAATGAACAGACAATGAATTCAAGATTAACAACATGCAGAAACGATTTAAGGGATATTCTAACAAAAGAAGAAATTGGATATACAGAATGTGACGGTGTAATTCCATTGATTAGAAAATTGCCGGTTCCACAATTGGCAAGCATTAAAGTCAACCTTGTCGATAAATTCTCAACAGGCAGTGACTTAATAGCTACTGTTTCAGCTACAGACAATCACGGAGACCCTATGCCAAATGCAGCTATTACTGTATATAGACTTGATCCAGATGAGTTTACTTATCCCAATCCAGTTTCTTTAGGAACAGTAACAACAGGCAGTAACGGCAGTGTTAATGTTAATGTGCCTATGCCTAATGATAAAGGATATTTCTATGTTCAGGCCAGAAACGGAAACATTTCTGGAGGCGACTATGGAGTATACTGTACAACAGCAATCAACAGTTCTGATTTAAGCTGGTCATCTGCACAAAGTAACTTATTCAGTGCCAATGGAGTAGGTGGCAGTTCTGGCTTTGACGTAATGGGTTTTGACGATGATGAGCCAGGACAAGATGATATAGTAATAGAAGCTCATAGTGGATATTCAGGAAACTATTTTGGAATTAAACTTCCTGGCCTTGGAAGCTATACCAAATCATCATTAGACGGCCATAAGTTTTTCATGATAGCGTCTGACTTGGGCAATGATACTAAAACCAGATTCATCGCGCTTGGAATGGCTTTCAATATTGATTCATGGGCTAATTTTGGATTGGGTGGTGCAGGCAAGTATTGGTATGGAGACGGAACAGGAAGTGCGGGCTATGTCCAGTGTTTTGAAAATAATGAATACATGTCAACACAAACCAATGGAAATCCAGAATCTCCAAATAAAAAATTATATGTCGTAGATTGTTCTTGGGCATTCCATCCATGTGTTATTGATGAATACACTGATGACCCAACGGTAGAGTATCCTACACAATTTGTAAGGCATGGGGACTGGAACTGTTCAAGGGATGGCTTTCCTTCAGGAACATGCTATCCTTCAATAATCTTCAACATGCCCGATCAATACTCATATAGGGACTTTAGATTCTACGGTGCAGGTGTGATATAAATGAGCATAGCTAGTAATGTCATTGAGGAAAATAACAGACTCGGAACAGCAAGAACATTGATGAGGCAGAAATTAACAGCCAATAGTATATACTACAGCAATTCAGACAGCGTAATACAATTGGTGAGAAGATGGAATCTGATATATGCTGATATCAGTTTCAATACGCCTTCATCCGGTGATATTTATCCGGGAGCGCAAGTTAGTGTCGGAGCAACAATAACAGACCCGTCAACTGATAATCCTATTTCCGGAATGCCTGTAACAATAGTTTCAGGAGGACAAACATATAACGTCGTAAGCGGTAATGATGGAGTGGCTACAGTAACATTAACGGTTGGGGAAGTTGGTTCAACATTTTCCGGAACAGTATATGCAGGTAAAGGCAGCGACAGCTGGAGCTTTGAAGTTCCCATATTCCCGTCATTTTCAGATTATGCCTGGGACTACAATACAGGCGATTATGATATAGTCAAATATCCTTCAGACATTTCCCATACCTTCGAAGTCGTGGAAGTGAGCTACAGCGAATATTATAACTTAACAAAGGCAACATCAGCCGCCGGTGTAGTGATGGCAATACCTAAGGTATACTCTAACGGTATTGATGCAACCAATGGAATACATATTGAAATAGGCCTTATTCAGAAAAAGGACAGCAATCAAGGATGGGGAGATGCAATAGCATTAGTTAATTCAAAATCATTAAGCCATTATAGGGATACAAAGATCTTAGAATTGGGAGCATATCCTGGCAAGAAAGGATTGAAATATTCAACATCCGACCATGTCGTACGTGATGTTAATGTTACTACTGGACAATTGACTTTGGATTCACAGATGTATTATTTTGACTTGTATTATGATAATGGATATGTTAAAGCAACAATAAGGCATGGAAGTACAAATGATTTCACATATGAAGCAGACATAAGCGATAAGATAACATTCGATACTTTCTATCCAGCAATGATGATTTATGATGCTGGAGGACACATCCAATGGGAAAGCGTATATATTGAACCATGGACACATGAGGAGGAATAAAAAATGCCAGATACAGAATGGATAGAAATTGGCAGGGTCGTTGGTGATACCGGGCCTAAAGGAGCTACTGGTGACGCATTCACATATGATGATTTCACACCAGAACAATTGGCAGCTTTAAAAGGCGATACCGGTGACACTGGACCGGCCGGGCCTAAAGGAGATACAGGTGATGCATTCACATATGATGATTTCACACCTGAAGAATTAGCTGAACTGAAAGGAGAAACTGGGGACACCGGTCCTCAAGGGATTAAAGGTGATACAGGTGATAAGGGCGATACTGGTGCGAAAGGTGATACAGGTAACACGGGCGAGACTGGAGCAACTGGACAAAAAGGAGAACAAGGACCTAAGGGCGATACTGGAGACACAGGACCTACTGGAAATACTGGAGCGACCGGGGCGACTGGGGACACTGGAGCTACTGGTGTGGGCACTACTATTAAAGGCTCGTATAATACTTACCAGGAATTAATAAACGCACATCCAACCGGCAATGACGGCGATAGCTATTTAGTAAACGGCTCTCTTTATGTATGGCTTGATAATGCTTGGGAAAACGTAGGAAGCATAAAAGGAGACAAAGGTGACACTGGTGCATCCGGCCCTAAAGGCGATACCGGAGATACCGGCCCACAAGGTGTTAAAGGAGATACTGGAAATACAGGCGCTAAAGGAGACACAGGCGATAGAGGGCCTAAAGGTGATACTGGCGTAGGTAGTGATGAGGAAGCTGGATGGAAATTGCCAGTCGATGAAATAAGAACAACAAACACATTACCGACAGGAGTTAGTGCAGGTTATCGTGTAGCTATTGTCACAAGCTCCGTACTGGCCATCAAAGAATATAACGGCAGTTCCTGGGAAACAGAATCTCTTGATTCATACAGTGTAATTCCATTGAAACATTCAGGAAGCATACAAATGTATTTAGCAAAATCAACAGGGCCAGTATACATGGGCGTGGATTATGGCGTATTCGGTAAATTCAGATTCATGACACAGGCAGCATATGATGCGTTAAGCAGCTATGATGATGACACAATTTATTTTGTAAGAAGTTCATAAGTGATAGTATGGAATTGTCAGATGAAATGTTAAAAGAAATGAGCTATGTGAAAATCTCACAATATAGGACGAAAGTAATGAAATCTTTAGATGGTGATGTTAAAATACCGACAGTAATTGCTAAGGATTCAGAGATTAGGCCAAATCATATTTCAAAAGTTCTAGCGGAATTGAAAGCACATGAACTTGTTGAATGCATTAATCCAGAAGTTAGAAAAGGTAGATTGTACAGATTAACTGATAAAGGTGATGAGATAGTTAAAAATTTAAAATAAGTGATTAATAGCTATTTAACTATTTTTAATTCTAATGTTTCTGTTTCTGTATTGAGTGTCCATTCTATTGTATCGCCGGATTTAATATCCAATGCTTTTACATAGGTTTTTGGTATTGTGGTAATGAGTGAAATTTCCCCTTGATTTCTAACTTTTGTTTCTTCTTTTATTTTCATAATTTGTATTATTCATTTTAATGTAAATAACATTTATGGTCTTGTCATAGTAGTTTAAAAAGTAACATTTAAATAACATTAAAATCATATTAATGATTAAACATAATTTTTATATTGTTGTTGTAGTAAAGTAAATAGGATATTAAAGGAGTAAGAAATATGGCATATGCAATTGATTTGTTTTCAGGTGCAGGCGGGATGAGTGAAGGCATCATCCAAGCAGGATTCGATATTTTGTTTTCAAGCGATATTAATGAGGATGTGATGAAAACTTACATAAACAGGCATAAGCAGTTAGGTTTGATACAAGGCTATAATACTCATTTTGAATTGGCGGACATAAAAGACTTGACTGGGGATTTAATAAATGAATCAATTGCCAATCTTGAAATTTTTAAAGGTAAGGAAGTGCCTCATATTGATGCGATTTTTGGAGGCCCTCCTTGTCAGGGATTCAGCAGGGCTGGAAATGCCAATGATCCGAGGAACAAATTATTTAAAGAATATGTCCGAGTAATTGATGAAGTTAAACCGGATTATGTTGTTTTAAAGAGTGTAGAGGGATTCTGTGACTTGAAACTTAATGATTTTGAAGGTCTTCAGGGAGATATTTATGACAGCAATGTTGTTCCAGATATCCTGGAAGAGGAATTGGATTTAATCGGATATGACATGTTAAATCCAAGATGTCTCAATGCCGCTAATTATGGTGTTCCACAAAGAAGGAATAGGATTATAGTAATGGCATTCAAAAAGGGCATGATGGCTCCAAGGTATCCAAGACCAACACATGATGAAAATAACTTTGTTTCTGTTCAAGACGCAATTGGCGATTTAATACAGGATGAAAACGTTAAAGATAAAGTCAATCCGGTGCCATCCCAATATCAATTAGATTCGATTAGGGGCAGAACACCTGACGTTGATGGCAATCCAATAGCATCAAATGAAATAACCAATAATGATTTCCCCAGGCATTTTGACTTAGTAAAAGAACGTTTTTCTTTATTTGAAGAGGGTGAAAATGGCACTAATCTACGAAATAGGATTAAGGCAGAGGGCATTGATTTATCTGATAAGCCTAAACTATTGGAGCATCTTCAAGACAATTCTACATTGACTAAAAATGAAATCATATCAAAATTTAAAAATGCCGATGTTAATGACGAATTATTGGATGTGCTGTTAACAAGGAAGATCATGAAAAATAGATTAGATAGAAATGAACCTTCAGTCACTATTGTATCAATTCCTGAGGATAATATTTCTCCTTTTGAAAATAGAACATTAACGGTTAGGGAATCTGCCAGATTGCAATCTTTTGATGACAGTTTTGAATTCTTAGGCAGAAGAACTACTAATGGAAGTAGAAGACGCAATGTTACTCAATACTTCCAAGTGGGTGATGCAGTTCCACCATTATTGGCTAAAGCCATAGCTAAAGAAATTTTAAAAGTTATTGAGTAGATAAAAATAAATAATAACTATTTTTTTTCAATGAATTTTCATTTATAATTATTTTTTAGCTTAAATAATTATTTATTTTATAAATTGCAAAATTATCATTAGATTTTTGCAGGGGTTGATTTTATCAAACGTGTTGAAATGATAAATATTGTAGGAACAGAGTATTTAGAATCAAATATTGAAAATGATGAATATAGTTATCCAAAAGCTTATAAAAAGAATGGTCTTGAATTTATACCCATTGGAGAGAGTAGAACATTTGAAAAATTAGATATTAGATTTGTAAAAAATGATGTTTCAGTTTTAATTGAAACTAAAGTTGATTTTAATGCAGATAAAGATGCAGAAAACCAACTTTCAGCTTATGTTGAATATGAAAAAAATTTAACTGGGAACAAAATTATTGCTATACTCGCAAATACTATAAATGATAATATTAAAGTTTGGAAGGGTGAGGTAGCTCCTGAAAATCTGTTAAATAGTGAAAAAAAATTAAGAACAATGAATGAATATGTTGATTTTTTTGATTTGAGAGTTAATGATAAAGAAAAGATTATGCAGAACACTTATACTTTGAATAGATTATTGCATGAACATGGGATTTCTGAAAAATTAAGGAGTCAATTTGTAGGAACTTGTTTATTAGCATTAAAAAATAATTTGAAATATAAATCTTCTGATTTTTCAGCATCACAAATTATCAAGGGAATTGAAGAAATTCTGGATGATTTATTGGATGATGATGAAAATAAAGCAACTAAGCTAAAATTATTAAAAGTAAATGTTCTAAAAAATCAAGATGTGAGGGATTTAAGTGCAGCAGACTGGAGAAAGATTTTAAATGATATTAATGATAATATAGTTCCTTTTATCAATGATAAAAGCACTGCAGGTCAAGATTTATTGAACTTGTTTTTTGTTACTTTCAATAAATACGTTGGAAAAGATGATAAAAGCCAAGCTTTTACTCCTGATCATATAACTGATTTTATGTCTAAAATTTCTGGCGTAAACAAAAATTCAATTATTTTAGATCCTTGTTGTGGTTCTGGTTCATTTTTAGTGAGGGCTATGACTCATGCAATTGATGATTGCAATACTCTTGAAGAAGAAGAGATGGTTAAGACAGAACAGATTTTTGGAATTGAATATGATGAAAATATTTATGGTTTAGCAACAACTAATATGTTGATTCATAGTGATGGAAATTCAAATATATATAATGGAAGTTGTTTTGATGATAAACTTAAAGATAAAATAATAGAGGCTAGACCTAATGTTATTTTGATGAATCCTCCATATAATGGTCAAAAAAAACATTTACCTGAGGAATTTACAAAAACATGGGGTAATAATACTATTTATGATCCATCAAAAGGGATGTATTTTGTTAAATATATTGCTAAAACTCTCAATGAAAATAAAATTAAGGCCACTATAGCAGTTTTACTCCCAGTTGCTTGTGCTATAGGTAATGGTAGTGTAATAAAAGATATTAAAAAGGAATTACTTGAAGAAAATGCTTTAGATGCTGTTTTCACATTGCCTGGTGATGTTTTTTTCCCAGGAGCTTCAGCTTCAGCATGTTGCATGGTTTTTAAAACAGGTATAAAACATTCTTCTAGTGGAAATACATTTTTTGGGTATTATAAAGATGATGGGTTTAAGAAAAAGAAAAATCTTGGTAGAGTAGAACAAATAGACAATGTCACTGGTGAAGGCAAATGGGCAGCTATTGAAGAAAAGTGGATTGATTCTTATATTAATCGAAAATCTATTGATGGATTATCTGTAACTCAAAAAGTAACTGATGAAGATGAATGGTTATGTGAAGCTTATATGAAAACGGATTATACTACTTTATCTGATGATGATTTCAAAAGAACGGTCAATGATTATTTGGGTTTTTTAGTTAAAGGAGGGGAACTTAATGAATCTTGATTTTAGCTCTTGGGAAGAGTATAAATTTGAAGATTTGTTTAAGATGAAAAGAGGATTTTTTAGTAAAAAACCTGAACATTATGAAAAAGGCAATATTAGATTTTTGACATCCACTGGGAAAAATAATGGGGTATCTGAATTTTATACTCTCGATGAAATAGATTCTACAAATGATGGACGAAAAAATAAGGTAGAGTTATCTAAAAAGATATTCCCTCGCAATGCAATTTGTGTAAATAATAATGGTAGTGTAGGGTGTGCTTTTTTTCAGGATAAAGAATTTGCTTCTAGTAGTGATGTAACTACTTTATATTTAATTGAAGGTGAATTTAATAAGTATACAGCATTGTTTGTAGCAACTGTGATTCAACATGATAAATACCGGTGGTCCTATGGGCGTAAATGGGGCATAACACGTATGAAGAAATCTTTATTGAAATTACCTTCAAAAAATGGTAAACCTGATTGGGAATTTATGGAAAATTATATTAAATCTTTAAATATCAAATCACTAACTACTAACAATACAGAATCTAAATTAAAATTGAATACTACTGAATGGGCCGAATTTAGGTTAGGTGATCTATTTGATGAGATTTATAACTCAAAAGCGAATGTAAAAGATGAAATGGAAATCAGTGAAATAAAAAAAGAGTCATATTTGCCATTTATAAGTAGAACTGAGGAAAATAATGGATGTGATTGTTATGTGTCTGTTGACACAGCTGATGGAGTTGAAAAAGGAAATGCTATAATTATAGGTGATACGACTTCGACTATTTTTTATCAAAAAGATAAGTTTGCTACTGGGGCTCATATTATAGTTTGTAGGGCTAAATGGATTAATATGTATACAGCATTATTTATTAAAACGGTTATCGAAAAAGAAAGATACAAATATAGTTATGGTAGAGCATTTAAAAAAGATTTAATTGAAGATACTATAATTAAATTACCTGTTTGTGAGGATAATACTCCAGATTGGAACTTCATGGAAGAGTATATTAAACAACTTCCATATGCAGATAATCTCGCAAAAGTTTTTTAAAAAAATTTAATAGTATCCCAATATAAAAATAATATTATAACAATTTTATAATAGGGGTTGGTTTTGATTTCATTTTATAATGAAGAAGCATATGAGAATTCATTAATTGAATTGTTCCAAAATTTAGGTTATCAACATTATTATGGTCCAGATATTGAAAGGGATTATACCAATCCTCTTTTTATGGACGATTTGGATGTATTGTATCAGATTAATAATCAAATAGATAAAGAAGCTGTTGATAAAGCTATTGAAGAAATTCAAGATTTTGGGATTGGTTCACTTGAAGATAAGAATAATAAATTTATGGATTATCTTCAAAATGGTATAAATGTAACATATTGGAAAGATGGGGAAGAAAAATCTACCCATGTAAAATTAATCGACTATGAGGGCTCTAACAGATTTACAGTTATTAATCAATGGACTGTTGAAGAAATAGAAGTTAAACGACCAGATATTGTTGTTTTTGTAAATGGTTTTCCATTAGTGGTATGTGAGTTAAAATCCCCTGCAAGAGAAGATACAGACACATCTGAAGCATATAATCAACTCAAAAAATATATGCAAGTTATTCCAACTCTTTTTAATTATAATGCTTTTTGTGTAATGAGTGACATGTCAATTTCAAAAGCAGGAACAATAACTGCATCTGAAGATAGATTCATGGAATGGAAAACAACAGATGGAAGTTATGAAACAACACAATGGGCTGATTTTAGAACATTTTTTGAAGGAATATTTGTTAAAGAGAGATTTATAGACATATTAAAGAATTTCATTGTTTTTTCAAACGATTCAGTGACTAAAACTAAAATTCTTGGTGCATACCACCAATATTTTGCTGTTAATAAAGCGGTAACCTCAACTGTTAAAGCTATTAAAAGTGACCATAAAGCAGGAGTATTCTGGCATACTCAAGGAAGTGGAAAAAGCTTATCAATGGTATTTTATGTTAATAAACTACAACAAATACTTGAAAGTCCAACATTCGTTGTTATTACAGATAGAAATGATTTAGATGGACAGTTATTTTCGCAATTCAGTAAATGCAGTAGCTTTTTAAGACAAACTCCAAAACAAGCAACAAGCATGAAAAACTTAAAAGACTTATTAAAAGACAGAAAAGCTAATGGAATCTTTTTTTCAACAATGCAAAAATTTGATAATTATGATGAATCACTAACAGATAGAGATGATGTTATTGTAATATCTGATGAAGCACATAGAAGTCAATACGGTTTAGAAGAAACGGTTGATCCTAATACTGGTGAAATAAGAATTGGTGCAGCAAGAAGAATTCACAATGCACTTCCAAATGCAACATTTATTGGATTTACTGGAACTCCAATTTCAAGAGCTGATAAAAATACAAGAGAAGTATTTGGAGATTATATTGACATATATGATATGACTCAATCTGTAGAAGATGGAGCAACTGTACCAATAAGCTATGAAAGCACTTTTCCTAAATTAAATCATCTCCCGTACACCAAAATTCTAACGTAACCGCGAAGCGTTTTTTTCACATACAATCTTTCTTCATTGTATGCAAAAAAAGAAGCTGCTATGCAAAACACATAACAACTTCTTCGAAAAGTTCAACATTAAGTTACAAAACTTCATACATATTCTGAGCGTCTTCTTTTCTGACAGTTTCCTGTACATTTAAAACACGCACCTTCACAGGCTTTGTTCCAAAAGAAATCTCAATAACATCTCCGGCTTTCACTTCTGCTCCAGCTTTTCTTAACACAAAGCGTTCGTAACTCTTTGTATAACCATCCTTACCATTTGA
>NZ_CAMHFP010000037.1 GCF_946184425.1 uncultured Methanobrevibacter sp.
TTACTCTTAATCGCAGAGTTAGTAACCTGACAATTAGTAGTAGCCTTTTTATATGGAGCCAGATTAGTAATAGTATTTCTGACATTCAAACCACCAACTGTAGTAGAAGCTGATGAATCAGATGAAGTTCCATATTTAATTACACAATAATTAGGCATATATTTATCATTTTCCTTATAGAATGTCAAGATACGTGAAAATGCATCCACAACTTCAGAATAAATAATGTTACCTACTGCTGAAGTACAATAGTTAGGAGCCTGATTATGATTTTTAATATAATTTGCTAAATTTTTAGCAACGGTCAAATAGTCTGATCTATATAATTCAACTGAATCGATAGTATCTCCTTTAGGAGCTGCAGGTGCTTTAACCCCATAAATACATTTAACAGGATTAGTATTAGAATTTCCTAATTGATAAGCTGCTTGAGCCATCAAATAAAGGAATTCCGGAACAGTATATGAATAACCACCAACAGTAACAGAAGATGGAACTTTACCATAAGTTGAATAATAAGATTTTACTGTAGCAGCACTATTAAGGATATTTGCTATAGACATGGTAGTAGGTGCAACAGATTTAATTTTTGTACTTCCACTGGTTGGTTTATAACCATTATTACCATCAAAAGCATAAGATGCAGTATAATCACCAACAGTTAATGATACATTGAATGTTGCGTAACCATTAGAATCTGTAGTTGCGGAATAAGTTTTAGAATTAACAGTCAACTTAACCAACTTACTAGGCAAAGCCTTACCACTAGGAGTAGACAACAAAACCTTATAAGTCTGAGAACCCGCATTAAAACTAGTACCACTCTTCCAAGTCAACTGAGAATCAAACCTCTCATTAACAGAAATAGTAGTAGAACCAGACTTAGCCTTAATACCACCAAAAGCATCATTACTATAAGAAATCACATGCTTACCAATAGTCAAATCAATAGGCAAAGACACAACACCATACTTATCAGTAGTCTTAACATAAGTAGCAGAACCATCCACAGTAAGAGTAACAGTCTGACCAACCAAAGGAACAGAACCAGAAGTCAAAGCAACCTTAAACAAAGTATTAGCCCCACTACCAAAATTAACCGGACTTTTAACAGTATAAGTAGGAACATAACTAGGAACAACCATCACACTACCAGTAGCAGAAGACGCCTTATAAAAATCATTACCTGCAAAATAATACTTCACAGTATAAACACCATTCTTCAAACTAGTAGGCAAAGTAACATAAGCATCACCATAAACATTAGTGGTACCATAATAATTAACACCATTCACAGTAAACCTAACAGTCTTACCCTCACCAGGAGCATAATTATACTGATTATGCAAAGTAACCCTAATCACCTTCTTACCAGAAGTAAGAAAAGTATAATCAGAAGCAATAAGCTTAGAACCAGAAGTCCTAACAACTTTAACATTATTAATATTATACAAACCATCAACATTATAAGAAGCAATCTTATAATTACCAACAGCAAGATCAATCAAAGAAATAGAAGCAATTCCATAAGAATTAGTCTTACTAGAATAAGTATTACCATTAATCTTAAACTTAACATACTTGCCAACTAAAGGCTTACCAGCACTAGTATAAAAAGCAGCATAAAACCTCTTCTTATCAGTATAAATCTTAGTCAAATCATTAGTCCTAAGAGTCTTCAAAATCTTAAAAGTACTAGTCAAATTATAACCAGTAACCGGATTATAAGCATAAACCTTATAAGTACCCGGCTTGAAAAGAATAGGAAGAGTAGCCACACCATTAGCATCAGTCAACCTATTATAAGTCTTACCACTAACAGTAATCTTAACATAAGTATTTTTCAAAACATTTCCCTGCATATCATAAAAATTAGCAGAAAACGGTGTACTTCCTTTATAATATTTAGTAATCACCTTAGAAGTGACAGTTTTATAAACCTCAATTGAAGAAACATTACCAACACCATACACATCTACAGAATTAGACACAGACAATGCAGTAACCCCATCATCACTACTAAGTAAAGAATTATTATTATCCGTGTTAGTTGATAAAGTATTTGAATTTTCAGATCCTAAAACTTCATCACTTGATAGAGAAACTTTAGATGAATCATTATCAACATTTGAATAACCAGATACAGAAAGCACTGATGAATCAGTAGTATTCTCCATTGGGACTGACACATCTGATGTATCATCTACTAAGCTAGTAGCATACGAATCTGTAACATTTACATCACTAGCAGAAATAGCACTAACTGAAAAAATAACAGCCAACACCAAAAACACAGTGAGCAAAATTTGTTTGTTCAAAATAATTTACCTCCATAACAATTTAATTAAATAACCATGAGATTACAATCCCACTTCAACAATATTTATCACAAATATCCTATATAAACCTTTGTTATATGAAAATCCCTTGAAAATAGTTTAATTTTTTAAAATAAAGTTAAAAACTTATTAAAATTAACAAAATAATAACTATACAATTTAAATAAGCAATAAAAAAACCAAATCATATGAAATTATGATTTAAGTAACTTAACTATATTAAAATCAAAACATCTATGTAAAACATTATAATATGAAATAACATATAATTTAAAGTTATTTTAAGAAAAAACATTAAATTTAATAGAGTTTAATAAAAAAACAAAGAAAATAATATATTAAACATTCAAATAAAGCTTAAAATAATAAAAAAAATAAAAATGTAAAAAATATATTCTTTTTACATCATTGGAGGCATTCCACCCATTCCACCTGCCGGAGGCATTGGAGGCATACCACTAGCATCATTACCACTTTCATCAGGACCAGTGGAATTTAATGCATTTCTTGCAGCAATCATATCATCAATACGTAAAATCATTTCTGATGCTTCACCAGCAGATTGAAGTGCTTGGATTTTAACTCTTAAAGGTTCGATTACACCAGCATCTTTCATATCAACTACTTCACCAGTAAATACATTTATACCGATGAATGGAGAGTCTTCATGAGCTGCTTTTAAATCAGCAATTAAATTAATAGTGTCTAAACCTGCATTTTCAATTAAAGTTCTTGGAATAACTTCTAAAGCTTCAGCATATTTTAATATAGCCAATTGTTCTCTTCCACTTACAGATTCACCATATTCTCTTAATGCTTTTATTAAGTCAATTTCACAAGCTCCACCACCAATAAGAACTTTTCCTTCATCAATAGTAGCTGCAACTACGCCTAAAGCATCATCTAATGCTCTTGCAATTTGTTCTGTTACATAACGTGTACTACCTCTTAATACAATGGAGGATGCTTTTGGATTTTCACATTCATCGACGAAAGTTAACTCATGGTCGAACAATTTATTGAGATATACCCTTCCAGCAGAACCTAATTTCTCTTCAGATAAATCTTCAATATCAGTTACTAATTTAGCACCAGTAGCTTTTGCTATTCTATCAATATCAGATTTTTTAACTCTTTTATAAGCCATGATTCCTGCTTTTTTCAAGTAGTGTTCTGCCATGTCATCAATACCTTTTTGACAGAACAATACATTAGCTCCGGAGTCAATTATTTTATTAACCAAGTCTTTAATCATTTGTTCTTCATTTGCTAAAAACATTTCAAACTGATCAGGACTGGTTATATCAATTTTAGTATCAGTATTAATATCTTTTAATTCAATAGGATATTTCATAATAGCAATTTTAGCATCTTTAACTTCTTTTGGCATATTTTTAGATACAGGAGCTTTATCAATTACAATTCCTTCAGCTAAAAATGAATCTTCTACAGAATCTCCAGAAACTCTTTGAATGTTAATGTTGTCAATATCTGATTTTCCATCTTCTTCAATTCTTAAAGCAGCATCAACAACTAAATCAGCTAAATGGTCTTTTGCATAATCTGAACCTTTACCACTCATTGCAGTAACAGCTACTTTTTTAAGTGTATCTCTATCATCAGCATCAATAGCAATGTTATTTAATATTTCAACAGCTTTTGCAGTAGCATTTCTGAATCCTTTAACAACTACAGATGTTGCAATACCATCATCTAATAATTCTTCAGCTTTACTTAATAACTCACCTGCAATAACAACTACAGAGGTAGTTCCATCTCCAACAATATCTTCTTGTTTTTTAGCAATTTCTACAAGCATTCTAGCCGCAGGTTGGTTAATTTCCATTTCTCTCATGATAGTTGCACCATCATTTGTGACAGTTACATCACCTAATGAGTTAACTAACATTTTGTCCATACCTTTAGGACCTAAAGTAGTTCTTACAATACCTGCTAAGACTTTACCTGCTGTGATATTCATTCTTAAAGCATCTCTTTTTGAATATCTTTCAGTCCCTTCCGGAAGGATAAAAATTGGTTGATTTGCCATTTAATAATCACCTTTAAAATTTTTGAATAAAATAATATAAAACTAAGTTTTTATACATATATAATATGAGTTTGAGGTAATATAAAAACATTACTCATTAAAGTAACTTTAGGTGTGTTAATGTACGAAGATATAATAAATGAAATCAAGTCTAATTTAGGTGAAAACCCTGATTTGAATAAACAGTATTTATCATTACAGATTGAAAAATATTCTGACCATCCTTATAACAAAGAGATAATTAAAGAGATCTCCCGTATGATGTGGGATTGCCTTAGCGAAGATGAAAAAAAAGAATTTATAGAAATATCCGATAATGAAAATCCAATTATGGATATTTTAAATGACATTTCATATGATATCGAAAGTGGAGACTATGATGTAGCATTGGATAAATTAAATAATTTCATGGCCACTTTTCAGGCAATGTTTGAAGATGACAAAGTCAGCGAATATCACTTTTTCACAAACCCATTAGAAGAAATATTGTTCAACACATATATAGGGGCAGAAAAGACCATCAGATACATTCCCGACAATCAGCCTTTGCTGGACCTGTACTACATCTACGGATTTTTGCTTCTTGAAAAAAAACAGTACGAAGAGGCAGAAACTTATCTTAAAAAGGCCATAAAAATTAATCCCGTGTCTTCAAGGATAATACTTGAACTATGTGAAATCTATAAGGTACATACCTACACTTACAACAGATATTTCATGCATGCAACAGATGCACTGAAATATGCTTACTACCCCCAGGACATAGCCCGATGCTACAGAACATTGGGTTATTACTATACGGAAGAAAACATGCTTGAAACTGCATTTGCACTCTTTTTATATAGTATGGAATTCGAGATGAGTCCAAAGGCATATGCAGAAATTAGCTATATTAAATCCAAAAATCCCGAAATCAATTTGACACTAAAAGAAAGCATTGAAATTATTAAGGGCAAAAATATACAGATTGGAGTAAATCCATTCATTTTAAATACTTTAAATGAGCTTATAGAAGAATATGAAACAAATAAACTTTATAATCAGACATTATACTTTTTAAATCTGAAATTTGATATTACCGGTGATGAAAAGACACTTAGGAAAATAAATGATATCAAGAATATATTATAATTTACTATGATGTTAAATAGCTTTGTAATCATAGACTTATAAGAACATACCTAAAAAATCAATGCGGATGTTTAAATAATTTTGATGATACTAAAATGCTTGAAAGACCAAATGAAATACAAGAAGATATGTCAAATCAGTATTTGGAATCAAGTTTTTCAAATACTTTTTTAACATTTACTTTTGTCTCAAAGCATCCTGTTTTTTCAAGCAAGACCCCCTGCGGGCAAAAGTCAGACAAAAGCATCATCATCTGATTTAAATCTTCATGACATGCCACACCAAGAACGGCCTGGAATTTGTTTTCCATAACTATCTTTTTGACAAAACTTGAACCCGGAACAATGTATAACTTATATCCCATAGGTTCAGATTTCTTTTTGATGACACCGATGGAGCACAATCCGCATTCGGTACAGTTAAGACCTTCTTTTTGAAGTGTTGCAGGGCAATCCGCATGTCTTAAGCAGTGCGGCAGGAATATAAGTGTCTTTTCAGCAGGAATCTGCTTGAATTTTTCCTTGTTGATTTCGTCACGAACCTTTATGGCCAGGTCATCAATGATATTGTCGTCCAATTTTAAAAAATGAGCAATAGTCTTCAGAGGAGAGTATAGCAGATTAACTATATACAGCAGGAATCTCGGGAATTTTATCTTGTTTTTCTTGGCAAAAAGAATTCCTAAAATAAGCACTATAATCAGCAAAATGAGTATTATAACGACTACAATAACTACTAACTGTCCTAAAAACATGTAAAAAGAGTCAACAAATAACATTTTCCAACCTAAAATTTTTCTATTGAATAATCATCAAATTGACGATTCAGTTTAACACCAGTCGGTGTTTTGACTATTACCAGTCCGGATAGGCTGTCACAGGAACACAGCACATTCTGTTCCGGATGGGTTCCAGGAGTTATGTTGCAATTCAGATTAACTTCATCTCCAATTGATATGACGGTTTCCAGACGTTTGGTTGACGGGTGATTCTTGTTTAAAATTACTAAAGGTGATGATTCTTCACGGCTGAGATATGCCTGTGAACGTATTGCCCTTTTGTCTTTTTTGAAATTAGATACTGCAATAATGTCGTCTGATTCCAAAAACTGAACTATTTCCTCGTTGTCCTGAGTGGCAATAAAGAGCATCTTATTTTCATAGGCAACCTTAACAATGCCCACCATCCCAGTTTCACCTTCAATAAATAGAATTTCATCGTTTTTAAAATCAATGTTCATAAAAATCACTAAAAAAATAAAAAAAATAGAGTAAATAGTATTTACTCTGCAAGTTCAACGTTGTCGCTTTGACAAGAAGGACAAACTACTTTTTTTCCTAGACCTTTAAAGGTATTTCCACAGTCTTTACAACGGTATTTTTTTGTTTTTAATTTTTTCAAATCAATGTCAGCCATTGGCCCTCCACTAGAACACATTTTTAATCACCTGTTTAGTAGCTTAACCTATATCCGGCGATAATATTTGGTAAGATATGCTCTTATGAACAAGAATTACCAAGTTATCCCAAATAATTTTAAGGTTTATTAATATTTCAACAATTATATTGTAGTTATAAATAATATAAATAAGTTTATGATTGGATGTATCATGTAGTTTTATTTCAACATGGAAATCAATCGGATGAAACTCATTTAAGTAACTTCACTATACTTTTGACATTATAATTTTGCCGCAGCCTCTAAAATGTCCTTGTCCCTCCAGAAGTTTAAGATATTCACAATTTCGGCATATATTTCTGTTAATCTTTCATATGAGAATTCGAATTCCTCCATAAGTTCTTCAAGAGTATTGCCCGCAAAATAGATAGTCATAATATTCCTGCCCATCAATTGCAATTTATGAAATTTCTAGTATGTTTAAAATAATGCTTCAAATTTATATAAAATTCAAAACAATCTTTTAAATTTATATTATTTTTATAATCATGAATATTTAAATCTAATGAAATTATTCAATTATCTGTAGAAATTATATTTCAAATCAAAAAAAAAGCCAAAAAAATTTCTTTGATAAAGAGGTTGAAAATATTATGGAAATCATACAATTTTTGTATGAATCCAATTACTAATCAAAAAAAGCCATAAATTCTTTTGATTCAGGAGTTTCACTAAATTCCTTAATGAAATCTTTTAAATCATTGATAAATTCTTCTTTTCTTTTATCTAAATCTTTAATTTGAGAGTAATCCTTTTTAACTGATATTTCCATAATCAAATCATCTGTTTCCAGAGTAATTTCAGGATATAATTCATCTAAAAAATCATCCATTTTATCCTCTTCCAAGCTCTTGATGAGCTCTTGCTAGATGTCCTGCTGCCAATGCTCCAACAAGTGAGAGTTCACCTGCTAAAACAGTACATGCCACAATTTCTGCAAATTCACGAGCATGGTTTGAACCTGCAACACCTAAAATTTCCAATCCTTCATGAGCCACTTCAAGACTGGTACCTCCACCAACTGTCGCCACAGGCAAATCAGGCAAGTTAACTGAGAAATATAAGTCCCCATTTCTGTTTTCAGCTGTAGTTATTCCAAGAGATCCTTCAACAACATGTGCAGCATCCTGACCTGTTGCCAAAAATATTGCAGCAACCATATTCGCATAATGTGCATTATATGCCATAGCCCCACTTGCTGCTGAACCAATCAGGTTTTTAGCTGTATTTACTTCAACAATTGCATCTGCAGTGGTTTTGAGTTTCTTTTCCACAATTTCTTCAGGAATCAATATGTCTGCAACTACGCTTTTTCCTCTTCCTTCAACAATGTTTATAGCTGCAGGTTTTTTATCAACACATACATTACCACTTAATGCAATATGGGTTGCAGTGGTCTCTTCTGCAAGTTTATCGAGAATTTTTTCAGATGCTATTGTTACCATATTCATTCCCATACTATCACCTGTTGAGAAAACAAATCTTGGATAAACATAACTTCCAACTATTAAGATAGGATCTATTTTAATTAATTTACCATGAGATGTTGTACTTTCCGCCAGCTTCTTTAATTCATCGAAATTATCAATAAACCATTGTCTGATTTTTAAGGAATCACTTGCATTTTCACATTTAATTGCTGGTGCACGAGTCATGCAATCTGAAATCATTCTTGCGTTTGCACCGCCTGCTGCAGTGATTGTTGATGATCCACGATTGATTGATGCAACCAATGCTCCCTCTGAGGTTGCAAGTGGAACAAAGACTTCTCTTTGACAGTATTCCCCATTGATTTTCAATGGACCTGCAATACCCATTGGAAGTTGCAACACTCCAATTGAGTTTTCAATATTTCTCGCTGAAGCCCTTTCCATATCAAGAGTGTAATTTGAGATATTATCCAATTTAATATCATATTTTTGCTCTAGAAATTCCCTTCTAATGTCTGTTGCCTCTTTAGCTGAAACTTCATTATCCACCTGATAAAGTTTCATTTCCCCGTTTAGTAATTTATTGATAATTTCCTGATTTGACATCTACATGACCTTTTTAAGTAACTCTACAATTTCAGATGGTTTTTTAGCTACGTCCACACCAGCTTCATTCAAAGCTTTGGTTTTACTTGCAACAGTACCTGAAGAACCTTGAATAATTGCACCTGCATGCCCCATTCTTTTACCCGGTGGTGCAGTTCTACCAGCAATGTAAGATACGACAGGTTTATTCATTTCTTCAGCAATGTATTTTCCGGCTCTTTCTTCTGCAGTTCCTCCTATTTCACCGATTAATACAACTGCATCGGTTTGGTCATCCTTATCAAATCTTTTTAAAATATCAACGTAATTATCTCCAGTAACTGGATCTCCACCAATACCCACTGCAGTACTTTGACCAATTCCCGCGTTAGTGAGTTCACTTGCAATCTCATAGGTTAATGTACCACTTCTTGAAATTACACCAACATTTCCTTCAGAAAATATGTGAGTAGGCATGATTCCTAATTTACCTACACCAGGAGATATAATTCCAGGAGTATTTGGACCTATTATTGTAGTTCCCATTTCTTTTGCATATGCCATTATTTTCATACTGTCATGAACTGGTATATGCTCTGAAATAATAACAACTAAATCCAAGTGTCTAATTGCTTCAAATGCAGCATCTTTAGCAAATCTTGCAGGAACAAAAATAATTGAAGAATTAATCTCTGCTTCTTCTTTAGCTTCTTCAATTGAATTAAAAATTGGCACTCCTAAAAAGTCTTGACCACCTTTACCTGGAGTAATTCCAGCAGTAATATTAGTATTATATTTTAACATTTGTTCTGTGTGGAATGAACCTTGTTTACCAGTTATTCCTTGAACTAAACATTTTGTATCTTCATTTAATAAAATCATTTATAAAACTCCTATCTCAATATTCTGGTTTTATTTTCAAATGGAATAGATAAATCAATTACATTTCCATTCATCAAAGCGGTAGCTGAAAATATAACACTACCCGGCAACACATTGCATGTTGTCCCTCTTTTAACTAAATAAGTATTTTTATTTCCAAGTGCAGCACCAATCATTGCCCCTGCAATTACACCAACAGATTCAATATTTTCAACGGTTGCAACTACAACGGGATCATCAGTTTCAGGGGAAACATAGCCGACACCAGGTATCTTTCTTATTTTAGCTTCAATATAATCAGATACATCAGTACAATATTTCATGCCACGGGCAGCTTCAATTGCAGAGTTTGCAACATCACCGACAAACGGTTCTCCACCATATGTATCAAAACCTAAAACAATAGCATCAGGATATCTATCGGGCCTTATGCTAGCTTCAGCATAAGAAATTCCTTCCCCCGCATCTTTAGGATCTTGCGAAATTCCAGATAAATCCCCCAAGTTTTCTGCACTCATCTTTAAAACATCAACAATACCTTCATTAATAGGTTCAAGCAGTTCATCTTCCACAAATGCACTGACAACAACATCATCACCAGTGACATTTGTTAATGCAACATCCCTTGCACCTAATTCTTTAACTTTATAAAGGTTGTTTTCAATAGTTTCTACTAGCTTAGTACTGCATGATACATCATTTTTTGAAATATCTGCACCTATAGCTGTAATTTTCAAATTAACACCTTTTATAATTGATTAAATAAATAAATAAAATATAAATATTTTATTGGTATATATTTTGTTTCTTACTTTATATAAAGATTAATAATTTTTTAAAGAAAATTTAATAATGACAACATATAATATTATATATTAATGTATTCTCAAACAAAAATTGCAATACCTATTTTTCAAAAAGATTGTAAAAATGTTATTGAAGTAGCTAATGATTGTATTAAAAAAGGGGCAGACGTATTAGAATTCAGAATTGATGGACTTAAAAATCCAGATATTAATGAAATTAAAAATACAATAGAAGAAATTAATTTTCCCATGATAGCGACCAATAGAATCAGTACGGAAGGAGGATCATTCAAAGGTTCAGAAGAAGAACGCTTTAATATCCTATATCAGTGCAGTGATTTAGTTGAATATGTGGACATTGAACTTCAAAGCAATGATGAATATATTAAACAAATCCATGACACCGGAGTAAAAACAATTGTTTCTTATCATGATTTTGAAAAGACTCCTAAATTAAGTGAAATAACATATATCGTTGAAAAAGAACAGGAACTTGGAGATATTGCAAAAGTTGCCTTTATGCCCCAGAATTTAGAAGACACATTAACAATCCTTGCAGTTCTTTCACATTGCAAAGACACAATAGCCATTTCAATGGGAGATTTAGGAAGTTATACAAGAGTGATGGCATCCAAATTTGACTCACCAATTACATTTGCTGCAGGAACTGATGTAACAGCACCAGGACAAATCGATATTGAAACTATGAAAGCACTGCTTACTATGGATTTGAACATAATGGAAGAGTGATTTGAATGGCTAAAAAGATTATTTTAGCTATAATTATAATTATTTTAATTTCTATTTTTGCACTAAATTTCATATCAAAAGATTCAGTTGATGTATATATTGATGGGGAAAACGTCACTGTCAAAACACATTCTTTAAGCGATGCAAATAGCAATAATTTAAATTCTGAAATTTGTTATTTAACAATTGACGCTATGAATGACACCACATCAAATATTACAACATTGAAAAAAGGGATTGAAGATATCTGTTTGAAGCATAATATTAAAAATCCCGAGATTAATATCGATTCCAGCATAGGCAAAAATCAAATTCCAGTCATCGTTCATGTAAGCGGAACATCAATGCTTCCTACATTGCAGAACGGACAAAAGGTACTTGTCAATAAAACAAAGAATATCCATGTTGGAGATATTGTTGTGGCTGATTCTGAGGAATATGGTGGAATCATCAAACGGGTAGGAGACATCAACGGAAACAGCATTTATCTTGAAAGTGACAATAAGAATATCAGCTATGAATATATCCATGGGACATTATATGAAATTAAAGGCATAACCACATGGGTAGATATTTCAAGTATAAATGGAGTTGTGATTAATTAAAAAAAGTAAAGGAAATATTAAACAATATTTCCTTTTTTAGTGATTATTTTTGGTAAATAATGAAATGAATCATTATTTAAAATGTACAATGTTGGAAAATCGACTACACAGCGCGATCCCCCTCTTCACCAGTTCTTATTCTGATTACATTATCTACCGGATAAATAAATATTTTTCCATCACCTATATTTCCAGTATACGCACTTTTCTTAATTGCATCAACAATTAAGTCTACACCTTCCTCTTTTACAATTATTTCAATACGTGTTTTTGGAATCAAATCAATACAATAACTAGATCCCCTGTAAGATTCTCTAATACCTCTTTGACTTCCCCTTCCTTTTACTTCAGAGACATTCATCCCTTCACATCCCACATTCAGAAGGGCATTTTTTACATCAGTATATTTTTCCTGTCTTATAATAGCTACAACACTTTTCATATTTACACCTAGTTAAGATTATATGCAGATTCCTCATGAAGATTAGCATCCAGTCCGCCAACTTCTTCACTGTCATCCACCCTAATTCCATCCAATACTTTATCTAAAATTTTAGCAACAACAAAACTAATAATGAATGAATATGCCAATGTAGCTACTACACTAATAATCTGAATTACAACCTGTTCAGGATTTCCGGCAATTAAACCTGCAACACCACCTATGGAAGGAACTGCAAAAATTCCTGTTGCAACTGCTCCCCATACACCGGACATACCATGTATACCCCATACATCCAATGCATCATCATATCCGAGTTTTGCTTTTAGATAATATATCGCGAAATAGGAAACAAACGGGGCTACCGCACCAATACATATAGCACCAAAAACATCTACAAATCCTGCTGCAGGAGTAATAGCTACAAGTCCTGCAACTGCACCGGAAATTGCACCTAATATTGTAGGTTTTCCAACAATATATGTATCAAGACATGACCATACTATAAGACCTAATGCTGCTGCAACATTAGACACAATAATAGCATTTGCTGCAAGTCCGTCTGCAGCTAAACCTGATCCTCCATTGAATCCCATCCATCCAAACCATAAAAGAGCAGCTCCTAAAACTGCATAACCTAAATTATGTGGAATCAAGGAAGTATCTTTTCTTTTTCCAAGTACTATTGCAACAGCCAAAGCAGCTGCTCCAGAGTTCATATGAACTACAGCACCACCTGCAAAGTCAAGTGCACCCATTTGCATCAGCCATCCTCCTCCCCATACCCAGTGGGCAACAGGGATATATACTAAGCAAGCCCAAATAATAACAAAAATTATCCAAGCTTTTGTTTTCATCCTTCCAACCAATGCTCCTGAAATAAGAGCAACAGTTAAACCTGCAAATGCACATTGGAACATTACAAACAGTAATGTTGGAATTGTACCATTCAAATCATCTAATCCTATACCCTGTAAGAAGAGATTTGTTGGAGATCCGATAAGACCCCAAATATCGCTACCGAATGAAAATTGGTAACCGAAGATTACCCAAATCACACTTACTATTGAAAATGCAATAAAAGTTAAAAAAATTGTATTTAAAACATTTTTACGTTTACTTAATCCTCCATAAAAAAATGCAACAGCAGGAATACTCATCAATAGTACTAATAAACTACAAATAAGAACCCATGCTGTATCACCTGCACTGAAAACAACCATTATATCAAACTCTAATCATATAATTTAATTAAAAACATTCTTCCAAATTAGTCGGAAGTTATATGTCGGAAGTATACTTCCGATATATAATGATTGAATAAACTAATATTTAAATGTTGTGTAAATAAAAAATCAATTCAAAAAAATATGAAAATCAATTAAAATTTTTTAATCAAATAAAACAAAAAATAAAAGATTGTCAATAGTATTAAATACTACATAAAAATATAAATAATAATAGTATAAATTAACTTATTTATAACTGATAAATTCAATAAACAAAAAAAGTGTTACTATGAAAGACTCAATAAAAGCAAATTTAATAATTTTTTTCATAATTGCTATTATTGCATTTTGCATTAGTACTACATTTGCTAATTTGACAGTTCAACCGGAAACT
The DNA here is from genome assembly GCF_946184425.1 of uncultured Methanobrevibacter sp. Taxonomy (GTDB): domain Archaea; phylum Methanobacteriota; class Methanobacteria; order Methanobacteriales; family Methanobacteriaceae; genus Methanocatella. Next base: position 14,101 of record NZ_CAMHFP010000037.1, read on the forward strand.
GATTCATACAAACTAATTTCAATTGAAAACAATTCATTTGAACCCAATTACATTGAAGAAGTACCTACAATTATTGAACCGAAAAATACAACAAACACTACAAATACCACTAACACTATGCATAATGTCACTAACTATTACTATGACAATTATACAAACAATACAGAAAATTATTATGATTATGATAATTATGTTGAAACTACAAGATGGGGATAAGAAAAATGAGTGGAAAGAAAAAATTTATCAGAGATAGCGTATATGGAGACATAAACATATCCAAGTTCGAAGAAAGGGTAATGGATATGCCACAGTTCCAACGTTTAAGGAGAATTAAACAATTGGGATTGATAAGTCTAATTTACCCTGGAGCAAACCATACACGTTTTGAACATTGTGTAGGAACAATGAATTTGGGATCCAAATTGGCTACTGAACTGGACCTGAGCAAAGACGAAATTGAACTGGTAAGAATTTCAGCTCTTTTACATGATATCGGCCATGGCCCATTTTCACACGTTTCCGAAGGAGTTCTATCAGTACCCCATGAAGAACTAACAAAATATGTAGTTACAAAAACTTCCATGAGAGATTTGCTTGAAGAAAAGTTTGATGTCAATGATATTGTAGATATTGTAAATGGAAATGGTCATTTAGGCCCCATAGTATCCGGAGAACTCGATGTCGATAGAATGGATTACCTTTTAAGGGATTCACACAATACTGGAGTAGCTTATGGAGTAATAGATTATGAAAGAATCATATCCAATTTAAAATTAGAAGATGGATTAATATTAAATATTAAAGGAGTTCAAGCTGCTGAAGGAGCTTTAGTGTCCAGATATTTCATGTATCCTAGTGTCTACCAGCATCATACTACACGTATTGTCAATTCCATGTTTAGAAGAAGTCTTAAAAAAGTAATTGATGAAGGAATAATCAAAGAAAAAGACATCTACAAATATGATGATAACGACATAGTGTCAATATTTAGAAACTGTGAAAACAGATATGCAAATGAAATAATGTCCAGATTAGATAATAGAAAGCTTTTAAAAAGAGTTAAAACAATTAGATTAGACAATTTTAAAATTCCAGAAAAAATGTATAAAATCGAAAGCGAGGAACTGAGAAAAGCGGAACAAGAAATAGCTGAAGATTATGATATCAACAAAGATTATGTATTCATTAATATAGCAGAATATCCCCGCTTTGATGAAATGAAAACTCAAGTCGATTTAGATGGTAAATTATATCCTCTAACTGAAATTTCAAATATTATATCTGCATTAAGTAAAGCCCGATTTAACATTCCAGACATTAGTGTTTATGTGCCGGAATCAGAAAAACCAAAATTTGAAAAATTCAAATTAGAACAGTATTTGGATTTGCCTGAAATCGATAAAGAAAAATTCCATGGAATTCATTATGACCAAATTAAACTATTCTAGGAGATAAAATGATAGTTGTTGCGATAACCGGAGCGAGTGGTGTAATATATGGAATAAGACTGCTCGAAGTTTTAAAAGAAATGAAAATTGAAAATAGTTTGGTAATAAGTGACGCTGCAAAAACAGTCATAGAATCCGAAACCGACTATGAAATAGAAGAACTGATAAATATTGCCGACAAATACTACAATTTCAATGACTTAACTGCTTCTATAAATAGTGGATCATTTAAAGCAGATGCATTAGTTATTGTACCATGTTCAATGAAAACATTATCATCAATAGCTAATGGATATGGAGCAAATACAATTACAAGAGTGGCTGATGTAAGTTTAAAAGAAAGAAGACCAACAGTAATTGTTCCACGCGAGACTCCACTTAGAAGTATTCATCTACAAAATATGCTAACATTATCACAAGAAGGAGCTATAATTCTACCAGCAATGCCTGGATTTTACTCAACCCACGATACGGTTGATGACCAAATCAATTTCATCGTTGGAAAGATTTTGGATTCCTTAAAAATTGAAAATAACTTATTCAAAAGGTGGGAGTAAATGTTAGAAGATATGGATTTTATTAAATCTTGTGATGTTCCAGGACCAACAAAAGAAGCTATTAGAGCCATAATATTATACAAATCAGAAGTCTCATCCACAGACAAAGTTATTGATTGCGGGTGTGGAACTGGAGGAATTACCTGCGAGTTTTCCCAAAGAGCTCAGGAAGTTATCTCAATTGACACAAATCCGGAAGCAATTGACATAACTCAAAAAAATCTTAAAAAATTTGGACTTGGGGACAACATCACTTTAATAAATGATAATGGGGCGAATGCCCTAAAAGATATTGACAATATTGATATTGCTATTATAGGAGGTAGTGGTAGAGAGCTTGAAAATATCTTAGATATCATTGATACAAAATTAAATTCAAACGGCAGAATTATTATTACAGCTATTTTAGTCGATACCAAAATCGAAGCAATAAATAAACTTAAACAACTGAATTATAACCCAAAAATCATGGAAGTAAATATTTCCAACGGAAGAGTTCTTGATCGTGGAGTTATGATGATAAGTGAAAATCCAATAGCTATAATTACTGCCAAAAAAAGATAAATTGGAGATTTTAAAATGGATTCACACAAAAGTTGGAAAATAAAATTTTCCATATTAATGATTATATTGATTATAATTATATATGGATCAAATTATCTTGTATTGGGTGATGCTGAACATATAATATCCTATATTTGGACTCATTTAGGATTTATTCCAGTTGATATTTTAGTTGTGGCATTTTTACTTGATGAAATTATTGAAAGAAAAGAAAAAGAAGCAATGCTTGAAAAATTAGATATGCTTATGAGCACCTTCTTTTCCGAAGTTGGAAATGAATTGATTACTCAGCTCAGCCATGCTAATAAATATAAAGCAAGTACTGAAAATTTAAAATCCATTAAAAATTGGGATGAAAAGGATTTTGATGCTAAATTAGAAGAGCTTAAAAATTCAAGTCTTGATTTCAGTGCAGACATTAGTTTAGAAGAAAGGGAAGAATTTTTAGAAAACTTAAGAGATTTACTCGTCGGTAAAAGAGAATTTATCATTAATTTAATAAATAATCCAAATTTACTTGAAAAAGAAGAATTTACTGGATTAATAAATGCCATTCTTCACCTTGATGAAGAATTAGAACATAGAACCGATTTAAGTTTAGTTACAGATGCTGACTTCGCACATTTAAATGGAGATATGCAAAGAGTATATAACAAATTAGTTTATGAATGGGTTTATTATTTAAGATACCTTCACAAACACTATCCATATATGATTGCATTAATCATACGTACTAATCCATTTGATGAAACAGCCAGTGTTTATGTGGAATGAATAAAATTGGAGAGATTTAATATGAGTAATGAAAATAAAAAAAGTGAAAATATTAAATCTTGTATTATTTTATGTGGAGGGCAGAGCAGGAGAATGGGTCAGGATAAAGGATCTATGATTATTCAAAATAAACCTATGATTAAACATCTCCTTTCTACATTAAATAATGAAATAAATGAAGCCATCATCGTTTTAAACAATAAAGAAAGAATTGACAAATATAAACAGTTCATTGAACTTGAAGATTATGATTATCCTATAACCTTTGTTGAAGATAAGATAAAAAATAAAGGTCCTTTGCCTGGAATAATGACCGGACTTGAAAAAATCAAAAGTCAATATGCATTGATTCTTCCATGTGACAGCCCTTTTGTTACAAAGAAATATATCAACAATATTTTTAGTGAAATTAACAGAGATTATCAGGCCATCGTACCATATCATGAGACAGAAAATAAACTAAAAACTTCAGAACCACTACACTCCATTTATAATAAAAACATAATCCCTGAAATTGAAGATTTAATCAAACAAGATTCACTCCACATAAAAGGACTAATCGAAAAAATAGAAACAAAATTTGTTTTAATAGATAATAAAAAAATATTAAAAAAAGAATTTAGAAATCTTAATCGTCCAACAGACATTTAAAGATGTTCAATTAATTCTTTTGTTTTTGAAACAGCCACGTTAACAGCTGAAAGAAGTTCTTCTTTATTCAATGGTTGTGAACCGCCTTTTTGCATAGAACAGATTCTGCCATCTTTAGTAACACCAACATTTAAACGAGCACTAGCCACTCTTTCTTCATCCAATGTTGGGTCTAAAACCATTTTATCACCAATTTTAACAAAAGTACATAAAGCTAATTCATTGTTAATTGGTAAATCAAATGTTTCATCTTCACTGAGAACAACTTCATCATCTACAATGGTTGCCACAGGTAATTTAGTAGATTTAAGTGCAGCCATCACTGCCAATTCACATGCATCGAAAAGGTTTCCGCAGTTGTCGATAATGTGTAAATCAATAAATAACATCCAAACATGTTTTCCTTCTTCAACACATAACTTATCTAATTCAACTAATTCGCTTTCACGAATACCTCTGTCAACTACACGGGCAAGTTCAATAGAATCATCACTAGGTGGTCCTGGTTCAAAATTAGGATCAGCCATAGGCAACATTTCACAGTTAGTCATTAGGACTCCAAGTTCCGGAGTATCAGGAAATGGGCTTCCAAGTTGTGGCTTAATACCTACAATAACTTGAGTTCCACCTATTTTTACACGAGCAGAACCTTCAGCTTTAGAGATAACATTAGTTTCAATAGAAATATCTCTATATTCATTTAATTCCCTGCCATCTTCCCTTTTGTCATTCATGACAAGGTTAGTAATACTTTGTCTTGTAATTTCTGGTACAATATCCATTTTATCCACCCACTATTCTATAGAATATTTTTTCATTAAAGCTTCTTTTTGAAGCTTACTTACTTCAAGACATCCTTCCATAGCTAAATCAATTGCTTTTGCAAATTCTTCTTCAGTTAAATTTCCATCACTTTGCAATAAAGTAATTTCCCCAGTTCTTGGCATAATAGCTATAGGAACATCAGCTTGACCTTCTTTATCTTCTTTTTCAGATAAGTCAAGTACAATTTCATCATTAACTTTACCTGCAGCACATCCTACAACAATATCTTTCATAGGTATTCCAGCATCAACCAAAGCAACAGAAGCTGCAGTAATACCTGCACAACGAGTACCACCTTCAGCCTCAATAACTTCTATATAAATATCAATCATTGAACGAGGATAATTTTCTAACATTAATGCAGGCCTTAATGCATCAGCAGTTATTTTAGAAATTTCTGATGATCTCCTATCAGGACCTGGTCTTTTCCTATCATCTACTGAAAATGGTGCCATATTATATCTGCATCTGATAACACCAGTATTAGGTTCCAATAATCTTCTAATATATGATTCCCTTGGTCCATAAACAGCGACTAAAATTTTATTTCCACCAACTTCTAAATAAGCTGAACCATCTGCACGTTCAAGAACTCCTGCTTCAATTTTTATTGGACGCAATTCATTAAACTTCCTACCATCATCTCTTATCATTTCTGACATCATATCAACCTCTTAAATATACGAAGAATTAATAATCATTATTTATTATTTAAAATAAAAGAATTATTTGAGTTATCACCATAAGATAAAGTATTATCCTTCTTATTTTTTCTCTTAAATTCTTCAATAACCTCAGCTATGTTGGGTTTTTCTTCTTTTTCTTTTTTATTTTCCTCAGCTTCTCTTTCTTCTTGCTCTAATTCTTCTTTAAAATTTTGAAGTTTAGGTTTTTCCAAAACAAATTCTTCTTCCTCTTCAGGAACTTCTTCAGGTGGAATTTCACCATCAATAGCCAAGTATAATTTGTTTTTAATTTTATTTGTTAAACCAGAAGTATGAGCTTCAGCCTCAATTAAATGAATAACACTTTTGGTAAGTTGTTCCATGTCTTCATCACCTTTAACCCAGACAAGACCATTTTGACCAACAACTATTTTACAATTGGTTTTATCTTTAATCATGTTGATCATAGAACCTTTTTTACCAATTAATCTAGGAACTTTAGTTGGAGCAATATCTACAATAATTCCTCCTTTAAACTTACCCATTCCTCTACCTTTCAAACCGAGTTTTGCCTTTTTGATTTCATCAACATCGACAACTCTTAAAAATAGCACATCCCCAACATCATATACTTTGTTGAGTTCTTTTTTCTCACGACCAAACACTTCAAAAGCAGGTAAAATTCCGGAATATGGTGAATTGATATCTACATCCCACATTGAGAATCTAACATCATTAATCTTACCTATTACAACATCTCCTTTCTTAGGAACATATTTACTTTTAAGAGGAATAACTCTAATTTTTTTATTTCTTAAAGAAACACGCCCCAATAAAGAAGAACAAACTTTACCATTCTCTTTAAAGGTACCTCTTCCTGAATAGTATTCATCATCCGCCAATACTTGTCCAGGAATAACTAAATCTTTATTTTCCACATATATCATAATAATCCCATAAGTTGAAAATTTAATTTAATTATTTAATAGTTCTAGTTTCCGCTTCTCCACTTGAAATTTCAGCCATCTTAGCAGCAAAAGAATCTTGAAGACCACCAGGCATTTCAATAATACCTATCCAGGAACCATCTTGTTGCCATTCTTCATTTAAGATTTCACCAAATCCATGAATAACAGAATAAGCACCACCGGCGGCAGAACCTGGAAGTCTGACTGCAACTTTAACTTTCTCAAACCTAATAGGAATAAGTGGTTTAATAGCTTTTAAAGCAGTTTGAACCTGTTGATCAACTGATGTGAAAGGATCAAATTTGACTTTTGCCTCATCTATAGCATTTTCAATTCTTTGTGCAGGATGAGGTAAACCATTTTGAGGATTAACAGATTCTTTAGCTATTTTACTAATAACCAATTTACGTTTGTCCTCTTGCATTTTTCTTTTCTGGTCCGCAGTTAATTGAACAGTTCCCTTTTCAAGTATAACTTTAGAAACTTCAATAGGATCTGTAGTTTCAAAAATTTTATTCATAGCTTCATCAGAAGCCTTATCTCCTTTTTTGGAGTCTTTAAAAATTTCTTCAACAGCTAAAAGATCTTCAATGGCAACATCTTGACCATCCGGATTTCTATATTCAGCTGCTAAATCAGGGTCAACCAATATTTCAAAATGTTCACCACAATATTCATATTTAGCTATGATAGCTTCATCAACATTTACCATTGAAACATCCCCTAACTAACTATAAAATTTATTCTTCATCATCTGATTCTTCTACTTCTTCTTCAACTTCCTCTTCTTCTTCAACTAAGAGTTCATCAATGAATTTTTGAACATCTTCATGAGAAAGTTTTTGATAATCACCAGTTTCTTTTTTAATTATTGCAATTTCAACATTTTTTGAAGTAGTATCATGATCAGTAGCTTCATCAATAGCCTCAATAGCTAAGCAAATAGCTTCATCCAATGTGATATCATCATTATATTTTTCTTCAAAAATATCCATAGCAGCAGACCTGCCTGAACCAATAGCGGTCGCTTTGTATTCGATTAATGCACCACTAGGGTCAGTTTCAAACAATTTACATTTATCATCATACACTCCACCAATAATTAAAGCGGAACCAAATGGTCTTACACCACCATTTTGGGTGTATAACTGTAACATATCACATAATTTTTTAGCTAAACTTTCTACTCTAATTGGTTCACTGTAGGTGATTTTATTAATTTGAGCTTCAACTCTTGCTCTTTCAACTAAAGCTCTTGCATCTGCTACAAGACCTGAAGTAGCTGCACCAATATGTTCATCTATTTTGAATATTTTCTCAATAGATGATGCTTCAACTAAATTAGAAGTAGTTCTTTTATCAACAGCTAAAACAATACCTTCAGAACTTTTTACACCAATTGATGTAGTTCCTCTTTTTACAGCTTCTCTTGCATATTCTACTTGGAAAAGTCTTCCATCTG
>NZ_CAMHFP010000038.1 GCF_946184425.1 uncultured Methanobrevibacter sp.
ACAGTAATCGTTGAAAAGCCTGAAATTAGAATTGAAAAATTCAACAAAGATTTTTACTTTGGATTTTACTGTACAGTTATGGAACAACAAGCAATCCGTTGGGCAACACGATTTGGAGAAGGTATTGTCAATGTTAACGAGTATTATCCTAATGATTCATTGAAAACTCTAAAATTTGAAAAAATGACTGAAGAATGGTTAGATTTCATAATTGCTTGTAGAAGTGGAATTCCACATGACTGGGACATTGTTGAAGGTCCAATGGCAGATGATACAATTTATAACTACATTCAAGAATTTCAAGATGGGAAGATTAGCCGAGAAGCATTTTGGGCATTAGTTAAATTCAGATATCCCACTCATCAAATTTGCTTCAACACAAAAAAAGCACTTGAAACAATTAAATTTAAAGAAGCGAGGAAAGTTTATGGATAAAAATAATAATTCATTATTTTATACCTGCAGCCTAGTTGAATTCATCTCAAGAGAAACAAAAAATAACAGAAAAGATGTCATCGAATATTTAGGTGAAGATCTGGAAAGAATTTATAACTATGAAGACGTATTTCATTGTGAACCAATTGAAAAAGTAGCAAATGATTTTATAATACGCAATAACATCCCAACCGGAGAATTTGATAATCTTTCAAAATGCAAATACAACATTCCAGATTATTGGGAAATTGGAGAGGTATTCGAAAGACTGATTGAAGATAATTATGATGAAAAAGATGTTTTTAGAGGTATAAAAGAAGTGTTTTCTTCATGGTTAGCCGAAAAAATACTGAATTTTAACTCAGATTTATATTATCAATCAAGACAATATCTAGCTGAATGTTATAAAGCTGGGGAAATCATAATTTCCTAATAAACGCAATTAAAGATAAATAACTTCAAAAAAATATGATTGAGGTTATAAACTGATATTTATGCATCTAAAAAAAGTACCAATATAAAAAAAATTGAGAACGTAATATTCTGAAAAATCTGCTTACAACTCCCAAAACATATACTGATTTTAAGAAAAAAATTAATTAAATTTATTAGACCGCAACAATTCTTAAATAATTAGTTTTTTTCGTTTTACCCAATGGGAATCCCCCCGTAATAACAATCAGATCACCATCATTTAAATTGAACTCTTCTTTAGCAATTTTTTTGGCACTTTCAACCATTTCATCTGTACTTTCATAAATGTCAGTTTTTACAGGTTTGACACCAAAGTTTAAAATAACTTTATCTGCAATATGATAAGATGGACAGCATGCAAGAATCGTAGCATTTGGCCTTAAATTACTGATTTTGCGAGCGGTGAAACCAGTCATGGTTGGAGTAACTATCAGCTTAATGTCAGAGTATTCAACAGCACCAACAACCAATTTTGCAATAGTGTCACTTATGCCTATTGAACCTTTATAAGCTGTGTGCTTTGTATAATCAATAGTGGACTCCACATATTCACATATCCTGCTCATGATTGCAACTGAAGCAATCGGATACTTTCCAACTGTGGTTTCCCCAGACAACATCACACAATCGGTTCCATCCAATACGGCATTTGCAACATCTGAAACCTCTGCTCTTGAAGGCCTTGGATTTTCATACATGGAAGCCAACATTTCAGTGGCAACAATTGCAAACTTGCCCTTTTCACGACACTTTTTAATTATGCTCTTTTGAAGCATTGGGAGTTCTTCCATTGGAACTTCCACACCCAAATCTCCACGGGCCACCATGATACCATCGGACACATTTATTATATCATCTATATTTTCAATACCCATGCGGCTTTCGATTTTTGAAATAATAGATGCATCACTTCCTGCATCTTCAATAATCTTACGGGCAGCAAGCACATCTTCCGGAGTATTTACAAAAGATAAAGCCAAATAATCACATGCATGTTCTGCTGCAAAAGTCATGTCCCTTTTATCGACATCACTGATAAAATCTAATTTCAAATCAACACCAGGAACATTAATGGTTTTATGATTCTGGATTTTGCCTTCCCCCAAAGCCTTCAATAAAACATAGTTATTTTTCTTGTCAATGACTTCGAGCTCCAGCAATGCATTATCTACAAGTACTTTGTCCCCCACATTTATAAAATCAATTGCTTCACTGTGATTGACTCCAAATTCCTTTTCATTGCCTAAAATGCAAGTCTTACTCAATTTAATAATATCTCCTTCATGAAGACTTACACTACCCTCTTTAAATTCCAAAGTTCGAAATTCCGGTCCTTTAGTATCGTACATAATAGCTATAGGAACATCACACAATTTACGAACTTCCCTCACAACATCGATTGTTTTCAATATGCTCTCAGGTGTAGCGTGACTGAGATTAATTCGTGCACAATTCATACCTCGATTAACCATTTCATTCATTATTTCAACAGAATCACATGCCGGACCTACACTACATATAACTTTTGTCTTTTTCATACTTACACTGCCTAATAACATCAACCAATTGTAAAATACTCAATTTAATCTTTAATTATCAAACATTATAAAGTCATCCTCAGATTACAAGAAAAAGTTAAAAAATCCATAGTATGAATTTTATCAGGTATTTGACAATTTTGAATATCAAACCCAAAAGATAATCCCCTCGAAAACATTTAAAATTCTTTACTGGAGAATAACCGCAGCTATCTTTTAAATATTTCGAAAAAAGCCCTAAAGGTTATCAAAACAGGATAGATTTCCAGCCTTCCAGTTAACATATTTAATATCCCTACAATTTTTAATTGAGGTTGCAAAGCCTGAGAAATCTGTCCGATTTCCAATCCAACATTACCCTGCAAAGACATAGTGAAAAATAATGAATTAAAAGGGTCATGACCATGTAAACACAATAATGCCCAAGTAATCAAAATTAAGATAAAATAAAGAGCTATAAAGTTTCCACTTTGTTCGACAACTTCATCTGAAAGTTTTTTACCCTCATTTTTTATTGCAACAACACTACCCGGAGGAGACCAAATCTCACGAGAATTTCTATATATCCCCTTAAAAAATGTAATGACACGCATTAATTTAAGTGCACCTACAGTAGATCCTGTGGAACCTCCTATAAGCATCAGCATCATTATAATGAATAACACAAATGGAGGCCATCCCGCCATTACAGATGAACTTTGAATACTTGCACCAGTAGTCGTAATGGCTGAAACAACCACAAATAAATTATCCATTGGAACAATATGGGATGTGAAATATATCAGCAAGCTCGAAATTGCTATCAAACTAATCAGTGCCTTGAATTGCAAATCCATAATCAATGATTTTCCACGTGTTTTGATAATATTGAAATGAACTATAAAGCTTGTTGCTCCTAATATCATTAAAAAAATTGTAATAAAATAAATTATGTCACTTTGATAAAATCCCATGTTTGCATTTTTAATGCTCATGCCCCCAGTTGAAATGGTAGTGAAGGTGTTGCATACAGAATCAAACACAGGCATACCTGCAATCAGATATAAACTGATTCCCACAGCAGTATAAAAAAGATATATTATTATAAACTGTTTAATTGTAGCTTTAGATGATGGTTTGATGCGGTCTTCACGGGCTTCAGACAAGTACAATTTATTAGATACAGCTCCGGGCTTTGCTAGAACATATATTATAACAATGACAATACCTAGACCCCCAACCCATTGCTGAAATGCTCTAAAAAATAATATACTATAAGGTAAAACTTCCACATCAGGATATATTGTAACCCCACTACCCGTCAGGGCAGATATACTTTCAAAAATAGCATCTATAATACTTATATCTGTTACAGAATAAAGTATAAAACCACAAACCAAACCCGCCCATATCCAAGAAAAAGCAGAAACTATCATAGCATGTTTTAAACGAATTTTATTTGCATCATATTTCTTTAAAACTTTTATAGAAACTAAACCAAGGCCAATAGAGATTAATGAAGGTACAATGAAATTTATTGCATTGAATTCCATATATATCAAATCAACGAAAACCGGAGCTAAACACATTACGCCAATTCCAATCATCAGACTGCCCATATACCGGGCAATGATTAGCAAATCCTGTTTATTGATGTATCTCATAAATTGACCCACCATCCCATAAATCAATTTAATATTGAATAAATTATTATATAAATATATATGAAATATATTTAACAAATTAATTTAAAAAAATGAATAAAATATTATAATCAATCATTATAACTTAAAAAATTCAATGAAAAAAATAATTAAAAAAAATGATTAAATTAGAGAACTAATCAATCAACATATTTTTTGAAAATATATGCAAGAATAGAACCTGCAAAATTCTGCCAAACAGAATACAGTGCACCTGGAACAGTTGCTGCAGTTAAGCTTGGAAAGTATGTTTTTGCAAGACTTGTGGACAATCCAGAATTTTGAAAAGCAAGTTCTATTGAAACAGTAATAATTTGTTTTCGCTCCATTCCAACCAAATAACCTGCAACAAAACCCAAAAGCATTCCAAATACATACAGTAAAACTATTACCACCAATATTACTGAAGAGGAAGTTAAAATAGCCTGTTTATTTGCCCCAATAACACCAGCAACAATTAAACAAACAACAATAGAAGATATTCCTGGCAAATATTCTTTTAAATTTCCACAAAAGTCAGGAAATTTGTAATTAAGTAACAAACCCAATATTATTGGAATAATTACAATCTGAACAATTGATAAAAACATTTCTGTCGGATTGAAAGAAATGTGATTTCCTATTAAAATCAATGTTATCAGAGGAGTCAATATCGGAGACAGCAAAGTAGATATTGCAGTTAATGATACTGATAATGCCACGTCCCCCTTTGCAAGAAACGTGATTACATCAGAAGCAGTTCCTCCAGGGACAGTTCCAACCAATATAAGACCTACAGTGAGAGCAGCATCCAAAGAGAAAATATTTGCTAGAACGAATGCTAAAACAGGCATTATAATATACTGTGCCGAAATTCCAACAGCTATTTCTTTAGGACTTTTAAATACCCTAAGAAAATTTTCCAATTTGAGTGTGGTCCCCATTGTGAAAAGAACAACACTTAAAAGTAAATTTAAAATATTTACCCCATTAACAGTATCCAAAACCCACCTGAAGTAACTAGGCCTAAACAATGATACTATTACAAATAATAAAATTATAATAAAATAATATTTTTCAATTGATTTAAAAATCCTTTGCATAATACATAATTTACATTTAACCAATTTAAAAGTTGCTAAAAAAACAATATATAACCAATATATCCTAATTTTTCAAATTAATCAAACAATATTAAAATTTATTGACCCCTTACTGCAATAATAATTAATATCAATCCAATTTAATGAATAAAATTAACTTAAATCATAATATAGGGACCATTAACACAAATTATTTTAGTAAACGCCAATCTAATATATAACAATGAACCCATTCAATAAAAAACTCAAAGAGATAAAAATATTAGAAATCATAGGAATAGCAATAATTTTTATTTTTCTGATAGTTTTATTGGAATTAGATATTGAATGGATTTCTATTTTATTAATCATCTACATTCTTTTTAGAACAAGAAAAGAAATTAATGGAATTAAAGATTCAACCACAACCATATTCTCAAAAATATCTGCAAAAACATGGTTATTGTTAGGAATTACCAGCTATATTTTTGCACTAGGCTCAGGACTTTTTTTGGAAAACACATTATCAGATTATCCATTATTTTATATTTTGGAATCAATGAATACTGCTGAAGACAGAATCCTGTTTTTTGGAATCGATTTCTTGACAACTGTAATTGTAGGGCCAATTGCTGAAGAGTTACTGTTTAGAGGAATAATTTTAAACAGATTTAATAAAAGATTACCAATTCTTATTGCAATCTTATTATCTTCCACGTTATTCTGTTTATTTCATCCACAAGAAGCGATTGTATCATCATTCATCTTTGGAATCACAATGTGTATCGTATACCTAACCACAGACAACATCATTGTCCCAATAACTTTGCATATGCTGAACAACTTAATCTCATTTAGTATCCCATACATCCCAAATTTAGAAATATACCTAACTTCACAATCCGGAATAATCATTCTTGAAATCTTAGCAATAATTTCGTTAATCTATATAATGTACTTTAACTTGAAAAACTACAGCAACATTCAAGAATTAAAAAAATAAAAAAAAATTACCCATAAAAAAACTGGGAAATATATTAATAACCTAATATCAATCTTATAAAATTATAATGAAAATAACAGCCATGAACAAATTTCAATTTATTATTAAATTTCCTATGAAAATTTATGGAATAATCAATCACCCAAAGTTTACAAAAATAATTTTAAAAACCATCATAGGTATAAGCATCATAAGCCGCAAGTATCCTGAAAATTATCCCGAATATATTCTGGATATACCAAATACCTGTAAATAAAAGAGCAAACCATAAAATTACAAAGACTATTAAAATGGTTAACCCTCTACCAATCTTTTCATTAATTAACTGTCCCAAACCAGGAACAATAAATGAACATATTGCACGAACTAATTTATTCGAATCCAATTTAACACCATTAACAAATCATTTAAAACTATATTAATATAATTAATTTATTTTTAATTCTATTTAATATTATTTATCAATGGATAATGGCAAATCCCCAATGACATTAGCATGACGGTCAATTGAAACTGTATCTTCTAGACGAACTCCAAATTCACCTTCCAAATATATTCCAGGTTCCACTGTAATAACCATACCCTTTTCAACAACCGTACTATCACGAGGTGAAAATCCCGGAGTTTCATGAATATCCAAACCTAGACTATGACCTGTTGAGTGAATAAATTTATCACCATACCCGTATTCTTCAATAATATCTCTGGCAACCTTATCAACTTCACAACATTTCATTCCAGGTTTAATAGCTTTAATGGATTTATCATGAGCTTCAGCTACAATATCCCAAATTTCCTGCTGAAATTCAGAATAAACCATAGTACGAGTATTGTCCGAACAGTAACCATTATAAATTGCGCCCCAATCAATCAATATAGGTTGTTCCAATGGCTTATTTTTAGGCACTGCATGAGGCAGGCTTGAATTGGCTCCGCTGGTGACAATAGTGTCAAATGATTCCTTTGAGGCACCATTTTCAATCATTGCTTTTACAAGATTAAATGAAACAACACTTTCACTGTCATGCCCATTTAAAATATCCAAACTCTTAAAAGCTTTTTGAGCAATTTCTGTAGCTTTTTCTATATTTTGAATTTCAGATGATGTCTTAATCATTCTTTGCTTATCTATATAATTTTTTGAAGATATATCAAAACAATCCTTAAACTTTTCATAGGTGCTATAAACTAGGCTTGGTTCGATAGCCAGATTTTTTATCCCATCATCTTTAAGTTCACGTATCATCACATCAAAAGATTCATATTCCTTAACTTCAATTTTAGAATTTTTACTGGCAAGTTCCATATCCATTTTTGAAGCATAAATAATGGGATTTTCTTTAATAATGCAAAAAGCAAAGCTGGTTGGCTTATAATCTGAAATATATTCAACATTTGTGAATTGAGTTAATAAATAACCCTGAATATCATCTTTTTCCAAATCTTTTAAAATGTTTTCTATATGCATATCCATGATTAATATTAGAAAAAACTTTATATATAAAATTAGATATTTTAAAATTATGTTCAAATTTACAAGCAGTGAAATTAGAGATTTATTTATTGCATTTGTTGTAATTTCTCTATGTTTCGGAATTGCCAATACCGGACGAAATATGGCCGCTTTAATGAACATACTTCCTATGATTATGGTTGGTGTAGGAGCAGGTTTTATTTTACATGAACTTGGACATAAATTTATATCAATGAAGTATGGATATTGGGCGGAATTTAAATTATGGCCACAAGGATTATTATTTGCACTTGTAACATCCTTTTTCGGATTTGTATTCGCAGCTCCAGGAGCGGTTTATACATATGCAAATTACATGACTGATGAAATAAACGGGAAAATATCCATTGCCGGACCTATTGTAAACATTATCCTGGCATTAATATTCTTACTTATTGCAACTTGGGTTTATCCATCTGCATTCCACTCAGAAACTTCAATATTGATAGTCAACATTTGTGCACTTGGATATTCAATCAACAGTTTTCTTGCAGCATTCAACCTGTTACCTATCGGAAACCTGGATGGGTCTAAAGTACTGAACTGGAATATTGGAATCTGGTTAATCACAATAGCAATTGCAGGATTAATGACTGCATTATCCATGACAATAGGTGTTGAAAATATTATAAGATTAATTATAGGATTTTAGATTATGAGCGAAGAAATCACTTACTTTACAGGAACACATAGAGTAATAGCTCCAAGCAAAACTATTGAAATTAACGAAGACAAACTGAAAATAGCTGGAATAACACGTATTGCAGACATCACTGACTTGGACAGAATCGGCCTTCCCATTTATACTGCAATAAGGCCCACAGCAGAAGAAGGTGCGGTCAGCATTTACGGAGGAAAAGGAATTACCAGAGATCATGCAAAAGCATCTGCAATGATGGAGGGCTTTGAAAGATATTCCGCTGAAAGGCAATACAGCGATGAAAGTACATCAGCACCACTGAGTGAAATTGAAAAGCTTGGAGATTATGTTGATCCTAAAACCTTGAATTTACCTAAAGAATTTGAGAAAAAAGACATCCGCAATTTGAATATTGAATGGAGCATATGCAAGGACATCATTTCCAAAAAAGAATATTATGTACCTACAAATGCAATTTACCACCCATATACTCCCAAGGATAATTCTCAAAGTTTATTCAAGTCAAACACCAATGGACTTGCATCCGGAAATATACTGGAGGAAGCCATCTTACATGGAATGTTTGAAGTGATTGAAAGGGATGCATGGAGTATTTTCGAGTTGACACATAAGAACTATGCTCAAATCGACATAGAAAGCATCAAAAGTAAAGTTATAACAGACATTATAGAAAAATTCGAAAGTGAAGGAATTAAAATTAAGCTAATGGACTTTACTGCAGACATAAAAATCCCAACAATAGCTGCTTCAGCAGATGATACAGTTACAAAGGATGCCGGACTTTTAACTTTAGGTATGGGAACTCATTTAGACCCTGAAGTTGCAATTCTAAGAGCCCTTACTGAAGTTGCCCAAAGCAGAGCAACACAAATCAACGGTGCCAGGGAAGATACTGTAAGAGCGGATTTTGCTCGTGAAGCGGGCTATGAGCGCATGAAAAGAATTAACAAATACTATTTCAGAGAGGAAGATGAACAGATTAAGTTATCAGACATTGAAAACAAAAGCACATCTTCAATTACCAAAGACATTGAAATTGTTAAGGAAGAGTTACAGGCCAATGATATAGAAAAAATATTATATGCCGATTTGACAAGGCCAGAACTGGATGTCAGTGTTGTGAGAGTAATTATTCCTGAAATGGAACTTTATACAATTGATCCGAATAGAGCAGGATACAGATTTTTGAAAGTTTGATTAAAATGGTTAAAATAATAATATATACCGGTTTATCCCTTCCTTTTGATGAAGCAAAAGAAATTTTAGACAGCGACGAAAATACAAATGTAATATATAAACGACCTATCAAAAGAGGAGATTTAAACTTAGATTTGAAAGAAAGACCCGACATTATTGGGATTATAGATGGAGTATTCCATCAAAACTCTGCAGTTGGACACAAAGAAATCCTTAATGTCATCAAATCAGGAGTAAAAGTATTTGGTGCTTCAAGCATGGGCGCATTGAGAGCATCTGAACTTGACACATTGGGTATGACAGGTATTGGATATTGCTATGAACAATACGCAACAGGAACTATTGATTCCGATGATGAAGTTGCTGTAATGCTTGATAGTGAAAGTTTAGAACCATTATCAACCCCATTAATATCCATGAGATATGTATTTACGAATGCTGTGAATGAGAATATCATTACTGCACAGGAGAAGGAAGAACTTTTATCCATCGCCAAAAAAATATATTATCCAAAAAGGAACTATTCGCTGATTTTAAACGAATCAAATTTGGACAATGCCAAAAAAGAAGATTTAATCAATTTTATTCGAGAAAGTGAGGACATCAAAAAAGAAGATGCCAAAATGTTACTTTATCACATCAAATCAATAATCAAAAAAAATTAACTTATTTTATAACCCCATGTAGATAAATGAAAACAAAATCCCAAACACAATCACAAAAATAAATTTAAGACAATAACCTAACCATTAAATAAAAAAGATTATCCAAAACCATATAATAATAAATCATTAAATTAAAATAATTAAAGAAAATATTTGGGCAAAAATAGAAAAATATTAAAAAATAAAAAAGATTAATTTTTCATCTCTTTATATTTTTTTAAAACAATATCCGGAGTTTCAATACTTTGATCAAAAGTAGTTAAAAACTCCTTAGGTTCAAATTCCTCATCAACTTTTCTAAGACCGTTCAATGAAATGGATCCACAATCAATTTTAAATCCTACACCATCAGCATCGACACTGATTAAATTAATTTCAATTTCAGATGCCTCATCTAAATTCTGATTAGCTTTAACATCATATTTCAGATTCAATAATTTATGAGGAATAATCTCATTAATAGTTCTTTTAATTACAGAATCTAAAAGTTCTAAGAATTTTTTAGCAGGGGGTAAATTATTAGCCCACCAATAAGTAATTACAGAGTTAAGAATTATATCATGTTCAGCAAAATCATCATAAAACCTTGCACGAACACCAACACCACTTTCATTAACCTTAACTACCAAAACTGGACTAACAACCATCATATCACAATTATTCAACTAATGCTTTAATTAAATCACTTGCTCTTACAAGTCCAACTAAATCCCCTTCAACACCAATTACAGGAATTTGTTCGATATTTAAAGATTTCATTTTTTTAGCACAATCAGAAACTTTAGTTTTTGAGTTAGCTACTTCAACATTGCCAATTGCAACATCAGCAACCACTTTATCAGTGAATTTCAAGTGGTTTTTCTCGATATACAATACGGAAGTACTATCCCATGACCATTTGTCTCCTTCAGTACCTACTGTAGAACTGTGTTCACTTCTTTCGGAAATAATTTCAATTTCTGAAATGAAATCAGTTTCAGTTAAAATACCAGATAATTTTGCATTATCATCCAAAGCCAATATTGATTTTAAACCGAATTGATTCATGGTTTCAAATGCAACATTTAATGGAGCTTTTTCCCAAGTTGTTGGAACAGTAGTAATCATATAATTTTCAACTGCATCATCAATAGTGACTTTTGTCAATGCTTTGGATACTAAATCAAAAGAGGTGATAATACCTACTAGCTCCTTATCATCATTAATAACCGGAACCCTTCTCACATTATTCTCTATCATTACACGAGCTGCATCAGTCACATCATCATCAGGACTGACAGTAACCAAATCTCTACTCATTAACATAGCGATTTGTTCTTCATCAGGATTATTAATTAAATCTGAACGTGTAATAACACCTACTAATATATTAGTGTCTTCTTTTACTACTGGAAGTACTGCTTTATTCTCTTTTCTCATTAAGTCTAAAACTTTTTCTCGGTTTCCCGGTACGGAAACACTAACAACATTTTTAGACATAGTTCTTTTGACTAACATAAAAACACCTATATAATTAATATGTAAATAAAAAAGGTAGAAAAAACTAATGCACCACAAGTACAGCGCATTTAGCAGAGTTTACAACTTTATCCGCTACACTACCCATAATAAACCTATCGAAGCCAGATTTACCTGAACTTCCCATAACAATTAAATCAACTTGCTCTTCATTTGCCACTTCCAAAATAACTTTGGCCGGAGAACCTTCTCTTATAATATGTTTGATTTTGATATCATTTTCATTTAATTTATCAAACTCTTTAAGGTTTTCTTCAGATCTTTCATTTAATATTTGATTTAACTGGTACACTTCATCATCTAATGGAAGCCCGTTAACAAAATTATTTTCAGTGACGCTTACTGCTACAATTTCAGCTCCACTAACATTAGCTAAAAATAAGGCATGTTTTTGCGCTTTTTTAGCGAATTCTGACCCATCAGTTGGGACCAATATTTTTTTATACATCATTAACATCTCCCGATATAATATATGGATTCTACCATGATACTATATGTTAACTTTTTTATTAATGATATATAATATATTTTTCGATTCACACCTATTTATAATATTTAAGTAAGGATTGATAGAAAAAGAATTTGACACTATAAATTCAGCAGGACTTCCGACTGAAATAGTTGATTTTTGAATAACTTTATTTAATCTACTGTTGCAGACATTGGTTGTGGCCATCTGCAATAACTGTTTAGGATTCAAATAATCTTTATAATAAACCGACATGAGTTTTAATGTGAATTCCAACTCTCTAAACATGCTGGGAGAATTAAGCATAACATTATCAGTACCTATTAATGGTTTAACACCCAAATCCAATAATCTGTTTAATGGTACAATCCCAACATTCAAAGTTGCATTGGCTCTTGGACAGACAACAACATTCTGATTTGACTTGGAAATCAAATCCAAATCATCTGATTTTGGATTTGTCAAATGAACTAATTGGGTAAAGTCAGATTCAACACCCTTCGCAATTTCAGTTTTATTGAATTTATCCAATGACTCCAACTGATTAGATTCCGATTCTGCAACATGTATTGAAGAGATTTTATCATGTTTATTGCATTCTTCAACAATGATTTGAGCAACATCATCCGTTATTTCACCAAAACCGCTAGGAGCAATGCCGTCAGCAATTTTTAAAAGTTTACGAATAGCAATCTTAACTTTTTTCAAATCAGGATCAAGTCCATAAAAACTGTCATCCCTTCCCAAGATAATAGGATTGATAGGAATTTCTTTAGAAGCCTCCTTCAAAAGCTTAACTCCTTTAATTCCACCTTCACGATAGTCTATGAAGTGAGTAGTTCCACTTTTAACCATTTCCCACATTGTATCCTTCATTGCAGACACTATTTCTTCATCTTCTGCATTAGCCAAAGCTTTATGCTTTACACCATTAGGGGGCTTAACCATTTCAGCCAACGATAATGAATAACCTTCATCCTTAATAATTGAATCACCAATATGCATATGTCCATTGATAAAAGAAGGGCAAATTACAGCACCATCAACATCAATAATTTTACCTTCACATGATTCTTTACCAATTTCTGTAATAATGCCATCATCAACAACAATATTTTCCTTTTTTAAGGTTAAATTTTGGCCTTCCAATATGATTCCATTAGTTATAGTAAACATTAAAGGAAAATCTAATTTTTTTTATTTATAAATTTTATTATTCATTAGATTTATTAAACTGAAACAAGTAATATTAAATCTAACTGAACTCATCAAATTGATGATAACCTCTTTTAAGTAAGGAGATGATTTTATTAATTCTCAAGAAATACGCTATTTTTACAGAAATATTGTGAAAACGGGAAATGTCTACCGTGTTAAACACAATAATAAAGATTATGGAGAATTTAAAAAATTATCTGATGCATTATATGAAAGAGATGCTCTATTTTTCTGTAATTTTGATTATGATTTACTTGTCGAATGTGATTTGGAAAACAAGTACGAAAACATGGAATTACCACCATTTCCCGAAAAAAGACCGAAAGGACGAATTAAAGGAATGCATGTCAACAAGCAGGAAAGGGAGGGTGAAATTCTTTTTGACCACAAACTTCGCAAATTCTATATCCAAAGAGGAGACGAAATCATCGGCCATTATGATACAATGACTGAAGCATTCTATTACAAGAAGTTGCTGATGGATAATAACTGGAATACAAATGTATTGAAAACAAATATAAAAGAAACAGTTGAAGTCAATATCGTCATTGATCCTGAAAAAGAATATGAAGTAAAATTAAATTATTGTCCAAAATGTAAAAACAGATTGGAAATTGATGCAACAGAATGTCCATCATGCGGAATCAATATTGAAGAATACCTATCAAATAATTAAAAAAAAAGGATAGAGATATTAATCTCCATCTGTGTATTTGTTTAAAGATTTCACATTAATTTCACTATTTTGAACAGCTTGGATAGCATTCAATGCGGCTCTCGCACCAGCCAAAGTGGTAACATAAGGTATACCAAGTTCAATAGCTAAACGTCTGATGATATAACCATCTTTTGCAGATTGTTTTCCTTCAGAAGTGTTAATAATCAAATCAATTTCTTTGTTCAATATTGCTTCACGAATGTTTGGGGAACCCTCAGATACTTTTTTAACCTTTTCAACAGTTTTAAGACCTGTAGCATCACCAGTACCAGAAGTTGCAACAATATCAAATCCTAATTGAGATGCTTTTTCAGCAATAGGTCTAATTTTCTTTTTATCAGTTTCTTTAACACTTAGGAATATTTTACCTTCTTTAGGTAAAACCATTCCTGCTGAAAGTTGAGATTTGTAGAAGGCCATTCCAAAGTTTTCGTCAATACCAATACTTTCCCCAGTAGATTTCATTTCCGGACCTAAAACAGTATCAGATTCCGGGAGTTTTAAGAATGGGAATACGGATTCTTTAACTGCAACATGATCTATTTTAATTTCTTTGGTTAAACCAAAGTCTTTTAGTTTAGCACCATCCATTATCCAAGTAGCCACTTTAGCAAGAGGCACGCCAATAGCTTTACTTACAAATGGAACTGTTCTACTTGCACGTGGATTAGCTTCAATAATGTAAACCATCTCTTCATCAAGTTTTACAGCATACTGAATATTCATCAAACCTTTAACATCAAGTTCCAATGCCAATTTTGTTGAATTTTCACGAATTGTATCCAAAATATGTTCAGGAATTGTTTGAGGAGGTATTACACATGCAGAATCCCCTGAGTGAACACCCGCTTCTTCAATGTGCTCCATGATTCCTGCAATAAATACATCTTCACCATCACATAGAATGTCCACATCCAGTTCAATAGCATCTTCAAGGAACTTGTCGACCAAAATAGGATGGTCTGGTGAAACTTTTACAGCTTCCTTCATGTACTCTTCAAGTTCATGAGTATCATAAACAATTTCCATTGCTCTTCCACCAATTACATAAGATGGACGTACAAGTACTGGGAAAGTAATTTCTTCAGCAATAGCTTTTGCCTCTTCAAATGAATTAGCTGTTCCATATGGTGCTTGATGAATGTGTAATTTTTCTAAAAGCTCTGCAAATAATTCCCTGTCTTCAACTCTGTCAATACTTTCATAAGGTGTTCCTAAGATTTTAACACCCGCATTTGCTAAAGGAACTGCCAAGTTAATGGAAGTCTGACCACCAAACTGAACAATTACACCATCAGGTTTTTCCTGTTCAATTACACCCATCACATCTTCAAAAGTGAGTGGTTCAAAGAACAACTTATCAGAAATGTCATAATCTGTACTTACAGTTTCAGGGTTGTTGTTGATTAAAATAGTTTCAATTCCATCTTCTTTAAGCGCAAGAGAGGAATGTACACAACAGTAATCAAATTCAATACCTTGACCAATTCTAATAGGTCCTGCACCAAGAATTACAACTTTTTTCTTGGTGGTTGAAATTAATTCATTACCTTTATCATAACTGCTGTAATAATAAGGAGTTTTAGCTTCAAATTCAGCAGCACAAGTGTCCACCATTTTATATGATTGTTGAATATTGTATCTTGAAAGCAGGTTTCTGATATACTCTTCAGTTTGACCGGACAAATCAGCCAATCTTTTATTGGAACAACCTAACTGTTTTGCTTTTCTTAAATAATTTTCATCATCCAATTTATCAGCACTTACTTCATTTTCAAAGTTCACAATATTTCTGATTTTGTATAAGAAGAAATTATCGATATTTGTGAGTTCCCTTATTTTGTCAATATCCATTCCATCTTTAATAGCTGAATAAATTTGGAAGTAAATTAAATCAGTCGGATGAGACAAATCATCTTCAGTGTATTCAACATATTCAAATCCGTCAAAGCCCATATCAAGTGATCTTAATGCTTTTTGGAATGCTTCTTCAAAAGTTCTTCCTATAGCCATCACTTCACCAGTAGCCTTCATTTGAACTCCAACTTCACGACTGATTCCTTTAAATTTATCAAAAGGCCATCTAGGGATTTTTATAACCACATAATCAATAGCAGGCTCGAAAGATGCAGGAGTTTCTTTAGTGATGTCATTTTTAATTTCATCCAAAGTCATTCCAAGTGCCACTTTTGAGGATATTTTTGCAATAGGATAACCAGTGGCTTTAGATGCAAGAGCACTACTTCTTGATACACGAGGATTAACTTCAATGACCTTGTATTCATCAGTTTCAGGATTGAGCGCAAATTGAATGTTACACCCGCCACGAATACCTAATGCTCTGATAATCTTAATTGATGCATCACGCATTTTTTGAATGGTTTCATCACATAAGTTTTGAATAGGAGCAACTACAACACTGTCCCCTGTGTGAATACCCATAGGGTCAATGTTTTCCATAGTACATACAATAATACAGGTATCTTCCTTGTCTCTCATTACTTCAAATTCTATTTCTTTCCAACCTAAAACAGATTCATCAATTAGAACTTGATTAATGAAACTCATATCTAATCCATGAGTAGCAATTTCAATTAATTCTTCTTCATTGTGAGCAATTCCCCCACCAGTTCCACCTAATGTGAATGCCGGCCTTACAATGACTGGATAACCAATATCTTTAACAGCTTCAAGTGCTTCATCAACACTTTCAACAGCATGACATTTAGGAATTTCCTCACCTATTTCATCCATAAGATTAGCAAACAAGTCTCTGTCTTCCACATCTTTAATAGTTTGGACATCGGAACCTAAAACTTTGATACCATCCAACAATCCTAAATCTCCAAGACCTGTTGCAATATTTAATCCTGTCTGTCCGCCCATAGTAGGTAAAATTGAGTCAACTTCCTCCTCTTTTATGATTTTAGCGACAACTTCAGGTGTTAATGGTTCTGTATAAACAGTATCTGCCATGCCCAAATCAGTTTGAATTGTAGCAGGATTACTGTTAACAAGTACTGTTTCAATACCTTCTTCTCTTAGTGATTTACATGCTTGTGATCCTGAATAATCAAACTCTGCTGCTTGTCCAATTTGAATAGGTCCAGAACCAATAATTAATACTTTTTTAATATCTTTATCTACTGGCATATGTAATCCTCATTAAATTTTTTAAATGGTAACCTCTTAATAATCATCCATCATTTTACTAAATTCATCAAAAACACTTCTTGTATCATTTGGACCAGGACCTGCTTCAGGGTGGTACTGTATACAATGTAATGGTAATTCTTTATGTGAAATACCTTCAGGAGTTCCATCATTAAGATTTACATGAGTTAAAACTAAATCAGTTTCTTTCAAAGATTCCTTATCAATTGTAAATCCATGATTTTGTGATGTGATAAACACTTTTCCAGTGTTCAAATCTTTAACTGGTTGATTTTCACCCCTGTGTCCAAATTTCATTTTATAAGACCTTGCTCCAAAGGATTTTGCTATCAACTGTTGACCCATACAGATTCCAAAAATAGGCAATCTATTGGATAACTTTTTCATAGTTTCAATTGTTTCAGTTACTCTATCAGGATTTCCAGGTCCGGATGTAATCATCAATCCATTAGGAGAATAATCTAAAATAGTTTTATAATCAGTATCATACGGGAATAAAACAACACCAATATCCCTTTCTAAAAATGAGTTAATAATATTCTTTTTAACACCACAATCAACTAAAGCAACTTTTTTATCAGCATCTTCATTGAATAATTTGATTTCTTTTGTAGATACTAATGGAACTACATCCATTTCTTCAATATTTGGTTGGGAACGAGCCATTTCAAGTAATTTATCATCAGAAACATCTTCAGTTGTAATTGCTGCTTTAAGAGAACCTCTTTCACGAATTTTTAAAGTTAAATCACGAGTGTCAATTCCACTGATTCCAGGTGTTTTAAATTCCTTTAAAAAATCATCCAAAGTTTTTTGAGGTCCAAAATTAGAAACTTCACGACAGACCTCACGACAAACAAAACCTTCAACCTGAATTTTATCAGATTGATACCAATCCTCACTTACCCCGTGGTTTCCTTCTAAAGGATAAGTGGACATTAGAATTTCACCCTTGAAAGAAGGGTCAGTTAATGATTCAGTATAACCACCCATACCAGTGGAGAAAACAAGTTCTCCCAATTTAGTGGTTTCATAACCAAATCCTTCTCCTTTTAAAACAGTACCATCTTCTAAAGCCAATTTAGCTATTTTTACCATTAAATCACCATCATAAAAAATATAAAAATCTTCTATCTTTTATATATTTTATTTTACTATATTATTAAACTTTGTTTTTTAGATAATTCAAATGCAATATTTTGAAAAATAATTCAAATTATTTGAAATTAAATGAATTAAAGTAAATACTATCAAACAAAAAATTTAGGTATACCAAAATACTTAACTGATGAAAACATAAATAATGACAAGGAGACGATAAAATGAGAAAAAATTTTGAAGATACATTAGTTACTCCACTTCCAGTCCTCATGATTGGAACATACGACGAAGAAGAAAATGCAAACGTGATGAATATCGCATGGGGAGGACAATGCGGACCAAAACACATTGCCCTAAATATTGGAATTACACCCGAAGGGAAAAAGACCCTGAAAAATATTAAAGTCAAAAATGAATTTACAGTAAGTTATGCGACAAAAGATACTGTAGAAATTTCAGATTACTTCGGATTGTTCTCTGGAAATGTTGTCGATAAAATAGAAGAATCAGGAGTTAGCGTTAAAAAGGCTGAAAATGTCGATGCACCAATCATTGAAGAATATCCATTGACAGCAGAATGTAAAGCTTTAGAGATTGTTGAAAATGAAATTGGAGAAATACACATCATCGGAGAGGTCATCAACATTACCGCTGACGAATCCATTTTAGACGATGAAGGTAACGTTTCAGTCGACAAGTTACAACCGATAATCTACGATTCAATTGGAAAAACATACAGAGTCGTTGGAGAAGTTGTTGGAACTGCATTCGAAGACGGATTGAAAGTTAGAAAATAATTTTTTACTTTTTTATTTTTTTTAAACAACACCCTATCACCAAATATTTTAATATTGACCAGATACAATAATAACTTATTGAATTACAGAGGATATTGACCATGACCAACCTATATGAAACATCCAGAAGTCTAAAAATTCCAAAAGATTATACAAAATACAAAAAATTAGTTAATGAAACAAAGATTTATGATGCTCCCAAGTCATTGACAGGTGAATTAAGACCCTATCAAAAAATCGGTTATTCATGGCTTGTTCAAAATATAAAATTTAAATTCGGAAGCATTCTGGCAGACGATATGGGACTTGGAAAAACAATACAAGTATTAGCTGCAATTCTTTACTTTAAAGAGACAAATCAACTGGAAAATAAACCTACATTAATAATTGTCCCACCTACACTGATTTCAAATTGGGAAAATGAAATCAACAAGTTTACACCGGAATTAACATACTATATTTATCATGGACCAAACAGAACATATCCCCTAGAAGATTATGACATAATTTTAACTTCATATGGAGTGGTTAGAATTGATTTAGACATGTTTGTAGATGAAACTTGGCTTTTATGTGTTATTGACGAAGCCCAAAACATTAAAAATCCAAATACTGAACAGACAAAAGCAATTAAAAGCGTTAAGGCATTGACAAAAATTGCATTAACCGGAACACCAATTGAAAATGGACTGATGGATTACTGGTCAATATTTGATTTTGTAAATACTGGCTATTTATCAACAATGAATGATTTCAAACAGAACTATGTTATACCTATAGAAAAATTAGAATATGAAGATGTTTTGGAAAATCTCAAAACAATTGCTAAACCTTTTGTTTTAAGAAGACTGAAAACCGACGACGAGATTAAAAAAGAATTGCCTGAAAAATTCGTAAACGACATTTACTGCACATTATCCAAAAAGCAAATCAAATTGTATAATGCAATTCTGGAAGAGATATTCTTTGATATTGAAAATTCTAAAGGAATTCAAAGAAAAGGAATAATCTTAAAGATATTAACCGCATTAAAGCAGGCTTGCAACCATCCAGCACAATTTTTAGATATAAAAAAACCTACAATCAAAGAATCTGGAAAAATGGAACTGCTGATTGATATTTTGGAAAATATACTTAATGCAAATGAGAAAGTCATAATATTTACACAGTATGTTGAAATGGGAAAACTCATACAGAAACTAGTTTCTAAAAAGTTTAAAAAAGAGGTATTATTCCTGCATGGATCACAGTCACGCGTTGAAAAGACAAGAGTCATCGATACATTTCAAGAGGATGAAGACTACAAGATTCTTGTTGCAACCCTCAAAACTGGAGGAACAGGATTGAATTTAACTGCAGCCAGAAATGTAATACATTATGATTTATGGTGGAATCCAGCAGTTGAAAATCAAGCAACAGACAGAGTACATCGTATTGGACAAGAAAAGGATGTGATGGTTTACAGACTAATCACCAAAGGAACACTTGAAGAAACGATTGATGCAATTATAAAAAATAAAATAGATTTGGCAGGAAAGGCCATAAGCAGCGATGAAACATTCATCACAGAAATGAGTGATGAAGAGCTTAAAAATGTATTGAAATTAAGAATTTAACTATCAATCTTCAAACTAAAATTCAGACTTCTGCTTGCATGTGTCAACGCCCCAATGGAGATAATATCTGCCCCTGCATCGACATAATCCAAAATGTTTTCGGAATTTATTCCGCCAGAAATTTCAATTAATGAATTTTGACGAATATTCAAATCATTCAATTTAAAAATAACTTCATTTACTTCATCAGGAGACATGTTATCCAGCATTACAATATCTGCTCTGTTTTGAACACATTCAATTGCATCATCAAGTGTTTCAACTTCAATTTCTATTTTTTTAGAAAAACTTGTGTTTTGTTTTGCTTTAAGAAGGGTTTCAAGAGGAGTTCCACAGGCCGCTATATGATTATCCTTAATTAAAACCATATCATCCAAGCTGAATCTATGAGTATCCGCACCACCAACCTTTAAGGCATATTTATCAAATTTCCCTAATGCCGGAGCAGTTTTACGTGTTCCTGCAATTCTTACATCATACTCTTTTACCAACCTAACATAATTGTTTGCAGCACTTGCCACACCACTCATCCTCATAAACAAGTTCAGTGCGGTTCTCTCCAAAAGCAGAATAGTCTTGGCATCACCTTTTAAAGAAATAAGCAAATCATCCTTAGAAATTGCACTTCCATCCTTCATCCAGAATGTAACTTGAACTCCCTTTTCCTCAAAAAGCTCCCGAATAATATCTACACCTGCCAGAATGCCTTCATCTTTTGAAATAATATGGGCAGTTACAATTTTATCATTTTCAACTACCGCATCTGATGTAATGTCACCAAATCCTTCATCTTCAGCAAGCATATATTCAATAATCTTA
>NZ_CAMHFP010000039.1 GCF_946184425.1 uncultured Methanobrevibacter sp.
TTTTTTAGAAATATTTAATCATGGATAAAATTTAATATAGAATAAAGTTTAAAAATAATATATGTATAAAACTAATAAATTAATTATTGATTTTTCTAATAATTAACTTATTTATTTAAATAATTTTAAGGTGTTAAAATGTCTAGATTATATGGTGATAATGAGGACATCAGTCCAGATAAAGTAAAAAATTTTTTTAATGATAGAGCTAATCGTGATTTAGAAAGTGATTTATCTATTGTTTTGTTCCAAGACAAAGAAAACTCTGCTCAAAGGCATGAAGAAGAGAAAAAACTATTCTATGACAAAATCGATACTTCAGGTAAAAAAGTTTTGGAAATCGGTTGCGGAATCGGCAGATGGGCTGAAGCTTTACATGATAAATGCGAATCCTATTTAGGTTTGGATTTTTCAGAAGAGCTTATCGCAATAGCTAAAAAAACATATGAAGACTATGACGACTGTTATTTCCAGGAAATGTCTGCTACTGATATCAAAGTTGATGAATTATTAATTGAACCTCCATTCGATATTGTTATTTTTTCCGGATTTTTAATGTACATTAATGATGATGACTTGAAAATCATTATGAATGAAGTTAATTCAGTCTGTACTGACAATAAAATCGTATTTGCAATGGAACCGACTTCCTGTATGGAAACAAGATTAACTCTTAAGGATTTCTATTCTGAAGGTTTGGAAGCTGATTATAATGCAATTTATAGGACTGAACAGGAATACAGAGATATTTTTGCTGATTTAAATGGTAATGAAATATTTGCTGAAGATCTTTTCCAGGATTTAAGTGACCACACAGAAACAAAATATATGTATTATGTCATTCAATAGGTAGGGGATTATTTTCATGCTAAATTTTGCTTTAGGGCCGGTTATGAGTAGTGATTTGGTTTTAGAAATAGGCAGTCAGCAGACACCCTATTTCAGAACTCCAGAATTTTCTCAGGTTAATCTTGAAAATGAAAAATTAATGAAAGAAATGTTATATGCTGATGAAGAGTCAAGAGTAATTTTTTTAACAGGTTCCGGTACCGCAGGAATGGAATCAACGGTCATGAACGTTTTTAATGAAGATGATAAAGTATTGATTGTCAATGGTGGAGGTTTCGGTCAGAGATTTGTAGACTTATGTAAACTACATAATATCGATTGTGAAGACATTAAATTGGATTTTGGCTCCTGCCTTACTTCTGAAAGGTTATATGAGTATGACGGTAAGGATTTCACTGCATTTCTAGTTAACATCTGTGAGACAAGCTCAGGTGTTCATTATGATTTGGATTTGATAAGTGAATTCTGTAAGAAAAACAATTTATTATTAGTTGTTGATGCGGTTAGTTCATTTTTAGCTAATGATTTAAACATGGTAGAACATGGCGTTGATGTTGTAATAACTGGATCTCAAAAAGCTTTGGCATGTCCTCCAGGAATTGCCATCATTGTTTTATCTAAAAATGCAATTAAACGTGTTGAAGAAAATACTTGTAAATCCATGTATTTTGATTTTGAAGACATGCTGATAAATGGTGTTAGAGGTCAAACTCCATTTACCCCAGCAATTACAGTAATATTACAGCTTAATGTTAGGTTGAATCAGCTTAAAAACGATGGAGGCATTGAAGCTGAAATCAAAAGGATTTCTGATTTAGCTGAAGATTTTAGAAGTAAAATTACAGAATTTCCATTTGAAGTAAAATCTAATTGTTTATCTAATTCAGTCACAACTGTCCACTCTAAACAAAAAATCGAAGCAAATATTGTTGAAATCTTAAAAAATGAGTATGATATATGGGTTAGTACAGCACGTGATGACTTATCTGAAACTATGCTATTTAGAGTTGGTCACATGGGGGATTTATCTCCTGAAGATAATGATACATTAATAGAAGCACTTAGAGATATGCAAAAAAGAGGATTATTTTAAATGAAAAAAGTAATAACTTATGGAACATACGATTTATTCCATTATGGTCATCAAAGACTCCTTGAAAGAGCCAAAGAATTAGGAGATTATCTGATTGTTGGAGTTACAGCAGATGATTTTGATAAAAAGAGAGGTAAAATTAATGTTCAACAGTCATTAATGGAAAGAATTGAGTCTGTACGTGCAACTGGACTTGCAGATGAAATCATTGTTGAAGAGTATGAAGGTCAAAAGATAGATGATATCAAGCGATTTGGAGTAGATATTTTTACTGTAGGTTCAGATTGGGTTGGACATTTTGACTATTTGAAGGAATACTGTGATGTTATTTATCTTGAAAGAACTAAAGGAGTTTCTAGTTCTGATTTACGATCTGAAAAAAGAGGTATTAATCTCGGATTGGTTGGTGAAGGTAATGTTTTAAAAAAGTTTTATGATGAGTCTAAATTTGTCAATGGAATAGAAGTTAATGCAATTCTTGTTCATAATCAAATTGAAAAAGAATCTTATAAAAATCAGGAATTGATGTTAACTGACGATTTTGATAAGTTATTGTCTATTGTGGATGCAGTATTTATTATATCTCATCCTTCAAAGCATTATTCTCATATTAAGAAAGCATTAACAAATGGAAAACATGTTTTATGTGAATCTCCAATTGCATTGAATGAATGTGATTTCAATGAACTAAAACAGTTAGCTGATGAGAAAAATTTAATTTTAATGGATTCAATTAAAACAGCTTATTCTACTGCATATAATAGATTATTATTATTGCTTAAAGGAGGAAATATTGGAGATATTTATTCTGTTGATGCAACTTGCACAAGTTTAAGGGATTATGATGATAATTCTTGGAACAGTATTACTTCATGGGCTCCAACTGCTCTTTTACCAATATTCCAAATTTTAGGTATTAATTATAATAATAAAACAATTAATTCTTTAACCTTGGATGAGAAACAGAACTTTGATTTATTTACAAAAATTGATTTTCAATATGAAAATGCTGTTGCTTCTGTAAAAGTTGCAAATAGTGTTAAATCTGAAGGTGAACTAATAATTTCTGGAACTGAAGGTTATGCTTATGTTCCTGCACCTTGGTGGAAAACAGACTATTTTGAATTAAGATATGAAAATCAAGAAGAAAATAAGAAATATTTCTATCAATTGGAGGGTGAAGGAATAAGGTATGAACTTGTCGCTTTTGCTAAATCAATTGAATTGGGTAGAAATAATGCTTATATTGAATATGATGTTTCTAAAGCAATTTGTAAAATAATTGAAGATTTTGAAAATAAAGATGTTAACTTCCTCAAAAAATATTAATTGGTGCTAAAAATGGAAAATATTCTTCAGGGGGATGTGTTGTCTCATCTTCAAGATGTTGAATTGATGATTCTAAAAGATTTTGTTAAACTTTGTGAGGAAAATGATATAGAATATTATCTAATTTTTGGAACTCAAATTGGAGCAATTAGGCATCAAGGATTCATCCCTTGGGATGATGATATTGATATCATGATTTTCAGAGAAGATTATGAAAAATTTTTAAGGGTTATGGAAGAAAATCCTACTGATAAATACACTATATTTGATCCTCGATATAATCCAGAATATTGTTTTGAATTTGGGAGAATGTCCTTAAATGAAACTTATTGGGCTGAATATTGGGATAATCAGGTTTCATTTAAATTAGGAATCCATATTGACCTTTTTGTTTTGGATGTTTTACCTGATAATAAATTTAAAAGATGGTTATTTGTTCAGTATTGTTTTGTTGTAACTAGGTTGCATGCGCTTTCAGTATTGAAATTTGATAATTATTCAAAAATGATTAATTTAGCTTTAAATACAGTTCATAATTTGTTAAATCTATTGGGTTTAAATGCAAAATATTTTCAAAAAAGAATTCCGAATTTATTTAGGAAATATGAAAAATCTGATACTGGTACTTATGTAACTGATTTAACTTTAAAAGAACGAGTTATTTTTAGAAAAAATGATTATAAACCACCAAAAAAAGCTAAATTTGAGGATTGTAATTTTAACATACCTAATAATGATGATAATACTTTAATTCCGATTTATGGGGATTATATGAAATTACCTCCGGAAGAAGAACAGTTTTGCCATATTCTAAATGAAATTGATTTCGGCCCATATTAATATAATAATTATATAAAAAATAAATTATTAAATTTTGAACATGGATAAAAAATCTGCATTTTTCATCGTATTAAGTATTGCAATTCTTGCAGTAATGCTTTATTTTATAGGAATTGACAAGGTAATTGATGCAATTAAAGATGCCAATCTTGCAATATTGGGGGTAGCTATCCTAATTCAGATTGGAACCTATTTTTTATATACATGCCGCTGGCAAATAGTAAACAATATTGCGGATATCAACATAGGTTTCAGAAAGCTGTTTCCGATTGTAATGGTGGGACTTGCCGTTAACAACATCACTCCGTCAGGACGTGGTGGTGGGGAGCCTGTAAGAGCATATATCTTAGCTAAAGAACATGGCTATGAGCTAAAGGAGACTTTGGCAACTGTTATTGCAGACAGAATGCTTGACACTTTCCCTTTCATTGTTTTAGCAATCATCACAATTATTGCAACAGTATTGTACTTCAATTTCCCGATGTGGCTTGAAGGAATTCTTGTCCTTTCAGTAATAGCTATCATAATTATTCTGGGTATGCTGATTTACATGTGTGTCAACGAAAGTTTCGGTATCAAAGTTGAAAATCTCATTTTCAAACTGACCCACAGATTCTACAAGAAAGGCTCAGATAACCTTAAAATGAAAATCCATGAGAATATTTCAGGTTTCCAGGACACCATGAACATGCTGATTTCAAACAGGAAACTCTTCTACTATACCATCCCTCTATCATTTCTGATTTGGATTTTTGAAATCCTGAGGGTTTATGTGGTATTTATGGCATTTGGAGCAACACTGAATGTTATTGTTATCGGTGAGGTATTCATACTCGCTTCTCTGGTCGGTATGATTCCGCTGCTTCCGGGAGGCCTTGGTGCAGTGGACGGTTTGATGATAGGACTTTACTCAAAGGCGGGCTGTCCGGCTGGTCTTGCAGGGCCTGTAACTTTAGTTGAAAGGTTAATATCATTCTGGATGGCTTCAATTATCGGACTGGTAATCCTGCCTCATTACGGATCTTCTGTTCTTGAAAAGATTTCCATTGGAAATTCCGCTGAAGAGCTTGACAAATCAATTTCTGATGAGTCTTAACTTAACGGACTCATTTCACTTATTTTTTTAAAGTTTTACAAAGTTGTATGATTGTTAAAATTTAATAATAATTGTTGACTGTATTGATGAGGTAAACGGGAGGAATTAATGGAGATGATTGGCATGTCTGAAAAAGCTAAAGGATGTTCTTTTTCCTGAAGAAATTGCAAAAGTGATTTGGCTGATTTTAAAGACTGTTCTTTTATTATAATTTAATTGGTTGGATTATCATTTAAAAGGATAATCTTTCTTTTTTTATTCATTTTTGCCTATTTTTTTTAAACAATTCTTTTTTCTGGCCAAATATAAACCTTTTTAACCTTTCACCGACAAAGATATTTAACATAATTTATAAGGAAAATGGAAATTATGGCAGACAAAAATGAATGGGGCAGCAACCTGTCATTCATCCTTGCAATGATTGGTTCTGCTGTCGGACTTGGAAACATTTGGAGATATCCGTATGTGCTTTACTCTAACGGTGGGGGAGCTTTCTACATCCCTTATATCGTGGCAATTCTTCTGATGGGAATTCCTTTCCTAATATTGGAGTATGGTGTCGGATATAATTTTAAATCTTCCTTTGCAAAGGCTGCAAGGAAAATAAACTCCAAATTTGAGTATTTAGGCTGGTTGCTACCAGTTGCTGTTTTTATGATTATGATTTACTACTCAGCTATTCTCGGCTGGGATGGAATATACATTATTTTAAGTTTCTTTAAGGGATGGGGAGCAGACCCGAACACTTACTTTACAACCACTTTGCTTCAGGCTTCATCTTCATTCACTGGACTTTTGAATTTCATTCCGGTTATTGCTGTTGCAATGCTTGCAGGTTGGGTAATCGTTTGGTTTATATCACACAGGGACCTTGAATCAGGTCTAGGTAGTGTTTCAAAGGTTTTAGTACCTGCACTATTTATTATAATGGTTATTATTGTCGGATTTTCCTTGACTTTACCTGGTGCTTCAGTCGGGCTTGCAGAGCTTTTCCATCCGGACTGGTCACTTTTAGGCAATTTCGAAATCTGGATGGCCGCATTCGGACAGATTATCTTCTCACTGAGTCTGGGAATGTCAATTGCTTTTACTTATGCAAGCTACACAAAAGACGATGCGGATCTCATTACAAATACAATCTCAATTGCTTTTGCAAACTCCTTATTTGAAAACTTTGCCGCATTGGGAGTATTTTCAATTTTAGGTTACATGTCCATGCAGTCAGGAACTGCAGTAGCTGATCTTGTAACACAGGGAACAGGACTTGTATTTATAGTATATCCTACAGTATTCAATGTATTGGGTCAGTGGGCATATGTTTTAGGACCTCTATTTTTCATTACAGTTTATCTTGCAGGTCTTACAAGCATTCTATCAACAATCGAGCCTCTGTCCTTTTCAATTCAGAACAAGTTCGGTCTTTCAAGAAAAAGGACAATGACCATTTTAATCATTGTAGGTGCTTTGGTGTCAATGGTTTATGCAACATCATTCGGCGGAGACCTTCTGGGCTTTGTTGATACCTTCATCAACCAGATTGCACTGCTCTTCGGTGTTATTGTCGAGTGCATACTGTTTGCATGGGTATTCAAGGCTGACAAGCTGATTGACTTTTTAAACAAAAGAACCAAAACTATTAAAGTAGGAGGATGGTGGATTGTCATTGTCAAATACGTCCTGCCGATATTTTTAGCAATCGTTTGGATTGGCGGAATGTATGATGTCATATCTGCCGGAACATTTGACCAGCTTGTATTTACAGTTATCTCAGCAGTTCTGCTTTTGGGTGCTACACTGATATTTACAGTGCTTCCTGCCAAAAATCCTGATTGGGATAAAACTGAAGAAAGAGTTTAAATCTTTCTTTATTATCTTTTTTTAATATTTGATTTTATTTTGTAAAATCGACGTTGTAAAAATAAGCATCATCAAATTATTTAAACATTCTAAAAATTAGCTTTAATTAATTAGTAAAATTAGATTTGCCAATGTTGGCCACTCTGTCAACTATGCTGGAGTCATTTTCACTTTTTTCAAGATGGATAAAAATAGTTCCATTGTCATCTTCAGTGATTACTTCTTTATAACTGGCCGCATCATCAAAATGGGTGTATGAGACACCGGCCATGAGGCCCAATACTGACAAAAGAAAAATTAGTAGTATCACTGTGTTTTTTGTATCCATATTAATATATATTATAGAAAAGTATTTTTATAACTTTTGTTCATACTATAATAGCGAAATATTTCATAGAGGTGAAAATATGAAAGGCTTTATAATTGCAATAATTGTTATAGCAGCATTGCTTATTGTTGGCGGTGGTGCTGTTGCATATAAAATAATACAATCAGATGACGATTCTGTAGTGGATAAGGTGGCAGATAAAGTGAGTAATGTTCAATCTTCTAGTTCTGATATTGTAAAGGAAGAAATTAAAGAAAACGGTCAGGCAGGATCCGGTTCATACAAGGAAGTGCAATATGAAGACGGCGGATTCCGTCAGTACGATTCCAACACCGGGGAGCTGATAGGTTCTTCTTATGACTCAGATCAAGCTAAATTAAACAAAGGGGATTTTGATTGATTCTTAATGATTTGCTTAATCATTTCAACATTGAAGATGACCTTCCGGATTATCTTTTAAAGCACCCTTTCAATGAAGTCTTTTTGGATGGAGACCTAATCAGGGACAACAACACTTATAAAATAGCAGTTACAACACGTCAGAATGTCACACATCAGATGTTCATAAGGCCTGATGATGAATTTCCGGTAGTTATCCTTTCTGAACTTCCAAACGGCACTTTGAACGGAATGAAGTTCGCTCAAAGCGAAAATGATGTGGAATATATAAATAATTTGTAGATTGCTATTTTTTTATTATTTTTTTTCAAATGCATTTTTTCTTATTTTTTAACTACTTTTATATAATATTTTAATCAAAAACTATAATATACTAATTTAATATTTTGTTGATATCATGGACAAAAAAGAGTTAATTAATTCTGGAAAAGTAAAAAGCGTATTCACTACCGATGATGATGATGCAGTTATTATCGAGTTCAGGGATGATATGACTGCCGGCGATGGTGCAAGAAAAGAGGTAATGAACAAAAAAGGTTCATACAATGCTATCATTTCTTCTAAAATATTCAAGGTTTTAGAGGAAAATGGTGTTGAAACCCAGTTTATAGATTTGCCGGAACCTAATGTCATGCTTGCCAAAAAGCTTGATATGATTCCAATTGAAGTTATTGTAAGAAATATTGCAACAGGCAGTTTAGTTCGCAAATACCCTATTGCAGACGGTACTAAATTAGACCCTCCAATAGTTCAAATGGATTTCAAGGATGATGAGTATCACGATCCGATGTTAAATCGCTCCATTATCAAGGCATTAGGTATTGCAACCGAAGAGGAAATTGATATATTGGTTGAAAAAGCATTGAAAATCAATGACATCCTAACAAAATTCTTTGCTGATGCGGGAATTATCCTGGTTGATTATAAAGTAGAATTCGGTAAGGATAAGGATGGAAACATTCTTTTAGGTGATGAAATTTCTCCTGATGGATGCAGATTATGGGATAGCGAAACATTGGAAATGCTGGACAAGGAATTGTTCAGAAAAGGTAAGGATTCCGAAGTTATGGATGCTTATGTAGAAGTATACAACAGAATTATTCCGGATGAGGAAAAATTTGATTTTTAGGTGAGGAGCATGTTATTTGATATTGAAGTAAAAATTTCCCTTAAAAGCGGTATGTTAAACCCTGAAGCAACAACAATTGAAAGATCATTGGAATTGCTAGGATATGAAGTAAACAATATGAAAACAGTTGAAATTCTCAAATTCCAAATGGAAGGAGAAGACAGAGAAGCAATCAGAGAAAATGTTGTCGACATGTGTGAAAGACTACTCTGCAACCCTGTAATTCATGACTATAAAATTAATGTCATTCCACAGAATATGGCATGCGGCAAATAGAGGGATTCAAATGAAAATTGGAGTAATCAGATTTCCTGGAACCAACTGTGACAGAGATGTTGCACAGGCTATTGAATTGGCCGGTCTTACTCCGGAATATATCTGGTGGAGTGAGGAAAACCTAACAGATTATGACGGCATTGTCATTCCCGGCGGATTTTCTTATGGCGATTACTTGAGAGCTGGTGCAATGGCTTCAATCACTCCTGTAATTGATGGAATCAAGGAATTGGTAAAAGAAGAGAAACCGGTTTTGGGAATTTGTAATGGAGCACAGATTTTAGGTGAAATAGGACTTGTTCCTGGAATTTTCATAACAAATGAATATCCTAAATTCAACTGTGAATGGGTAGACCTGAAAGTTGCAACCAACAGGACTCCCTTTACAAAAGCATTCAAAAACAATCAGACAATTGCCCTTCCTATTGCACATGCTGAAGGAAGATTCTACACAGAAGACATTGATTTGTTAAAAGACCAGGACCAGATTGTTTTGCAGTTTGAAGGCAAAAACCCTAACGGTTCAATAGAAGCTATTACAAGTGTTTGCGATGAATCCGGATTGGTCTGCGCAATGATGCCGCATCCTGAAAGGGCCTGTGAAGAACTGTTCGGTTCCGATGATGGTTTAAACTTTTTTAAAGGATTTTTATAAAGTGATAGAATGGTAGTTTATTTAATTGGTGCTGGACCTGGAGATGCTGATTTAATAACTCTTAAAGCGGTCAAGGCATTGAATAAGGCTGATGTTGTTTTATATGATTATCTGGCCAATGATGAAATATTGGCACATGCTCCTGATGATGCAGAAAAGATATATGTGGGCAAAAAGGCAGGGGAACATTATAAGACACAGGACCAAATTAATGAATTGATTATTGAGCAGGCTCAAAATCATGAAAATGTCGTAAGGCTGAAAGGTGGAGACCCTTTTGTATTTGGTCGTGGCGGTGAAGAAATCTTGGCTTTAATGGAACATGATATCAAATTTGAAGTAATTCCTGGTGTGACTTCAGCTATTGGAGCACCAACTTCACTAGGGCTGCCGGTAACTCACAGGGCAGTAGCTACCTCTGTAACAATTGTAACAGGTCATGAAGACCCGACAAAACCTGAAAGTCAAGTGCACTGGGATTATACTGCCGATACTTTAATTATTTTAATGGGAATAGGTAATATTCGAGAAAATACATCTGAAATTATGAAATATCGCTCAGCTGACACTCCTGTATGTGTTGTTGAAAGCGGAACACTTCCTGATGAAAATGTGGTGTTTGGAACATTGGGAAACATTTCAGATAAAAAAATCAACACTCCCGCTATTTTAATAATTGGGGATGTTGTAAATCTTTATAAGGATATTTATGATTATCAAGGTGATTAGATGTGCGGAATTGTAGGTTGTATATTAAAAGAAGATAATGATGTAGCGCCGATTCTCTTTGATTGTATCTCCAAATTGGAATATAGGGGGTATGATTCAATTGGTTTGGCTACATTCGATGAAGGCAATATCTATATTAAAAAGGATAAAGGTAAAATTGAAGAAGTGGACCACAAATTAAACTTATCTGATATGCCTGGAAGTTTCGGTATTGCTCATGTACGTTGGGCAACACATGGTGATCCTTCCAAATTAAATTCACACCCTCATGTTGATGAAGATACCAGCATTGCCGTAGTTCATAACGGTATTATCGAAAATTATTTGGAAATTAAGGAAAAATTAACTCTTGAAGGTCATGTTTTCAAATCAGATACAGATACTGAGGTTATTCCTCATTTAATTCAAAAGTTCATGAACGAAAAGTTCGATTTGGAACATGCCGTCAGAAAAACAATCGATATCATTGAAGGAGCATATGCAATTGCAGCTATCAGCAAAAACGAACCTGATAAAATAGTTGCAACACGTAAGGACTCTCCATTGATTGTAGGAATTGGTGAAGAAGGATATTACCTGGCATCTGATTCTCCCGCAATATTGAAATACGCCCGTGATATTATATATCCTGAAAGAGGGGAAATTGTCATTATTGATAGGGATGGTGTTGTTGTTCATGATGAATTTGATAATGTGGTCAATAAGGAAATCGATACCATTAACTGGACTCCTGAAATGGCGGAAAAGGAAGGTTATGACCATTTCATGATAAAGGAGATTAATGAACAGGCAACTGCTGTCAGGAATACATTAACCCAGAAGGACAATATTCAGGAAATCATAGATGATGTCGGTGATATTCAGAGGATATGCTTTGTTGCATGCGGAACATCATATCATGCTTCATTAACAGGTAAATATTTGATAGAATCACTTGCAGGCATTCCGACTGATGTAATTCTTGCTTCTGAATTCAAATACTCTGCAAATACTTTAAATGAAAATACTTTGGTTATATTCATCTCCCAATCAGGTGAAACTGCAGATTCTCTAAAGGCATTGGATGTTGCTAACCAGACCTCAAAGACCTTGGGAATTGTTAATGTTGCCGGGTCTTCAATTACAAGAAGGGCACAATATGTTATTCAGACTCAGGCAGGCCCGGAAATTGGTGTAGCTGCAACAAAGACCTATGTTGCGCAATTGACTTCCATTTATCTGTTTGCAGCATTACTGTCTAAAAATGTTGAACTTCTTAAAGAAATTGAAAAAGTTCCTGATTTCATTGATGAAACCCTTGAAGATATTGACTTTATTAAAGACATTTCAAAGAGATATAACTATGCTAGAGATTTCTTCTATTTGGGAAGAGGATATTCTTACCCTACCGCTTTGGAAGGTGCTTTAAAACTTAAGGAAATTACATATATTCATGGTGAAGGATATGCTGCAGGAGAACTTAAACATGGTCCTTTAGCTTTGATTGATGAAGGAATTCCTGTTGTGGTAATTAT
Source organism: uncultured Methanobrevibacter sp. (assembly GCF_946184425.1). Classification (GTDB taxonomy): domain Archaea; phylum Methanobacteriota; class Methanobacteria; order Methanobacteriales; family Methanobacteriaceae; genus Methanocatella. The sequence goes on from NZ_CAMHFP010000039.1 coordinate 12,095, forward strand.
TCCTCCTGGAGATAATTACAGAAAGACCATGAGTAATTTGGAAGAAGTTAAATCTCGCGGTGCTAATGTTTTGGCTATAGGATCTTCAGATGACGAATCACTGAAAGCAAAATCTGATGATGTAATTGCAATCAATGCTGATGTAAAAGAAATTATTGCTCCATTGGTTTACATTGTACCTTTGCAGTTAATAGCATATTACATAACTATTGAAAAGGGTCATGACCCTGACAAGCCTAAGAATTTGGCTAAATGTGTGACCGTAGAATGAGGTTTTTTCAAAACCTTTTTCTTTTTTTATTATTTAGCTTGGATTTAAATTTCACTGATTTTAACATATTATTTTCTTGATTTTTGAGGGATATTTTTGGTTATTATTATTTTAAATTTAATTTAAAGGCAAATATTAAATTTAAAGCATTATAATTTTTTATTACTTTTTTTTACTATTATTAAAATTACATATGGAATTTTTACTTTAAATTTATCTTTTGATAATAATTTTACTTATTTTTAGCTATTTATATTATTTGTAATGGTATTTTGGTTTATTTTTAATAAAATAAGCTTTTTTATGCTTTTTTTCATAATCAAAAGCTTTTTATAAGAAAAGTGTAATAAGATTAAGTACGAACGAATGTTAGATGGAGTTAACGTTATGTTTAATAAAAAAATAAAATTATTTTTAGTAACTCTAATTTTCATGTTGTCCATTTCTGCGGTAGTTGCTGCAGACAATAGTACAGTTGATGACATGGTTATTGGAGAAGTAGACGAAGAACCTCCTTCGGGTGTAGTTCAAGATATTTCTTCTGATAATGCTCTTGAAGTTACTGATAATGATCTTGAAACTACTGATGGAGGATATGAGTTAAAGAGTACTGATTCAAAAATGTATTATAGGAATGGGTCCAGTTATGAAGTAACTTTACTTAAGGATTCCCAGCCTGTTGAAAATGCATCATTGGCTATTGATATTAATGGTGTCGTATTCAAAAGGGTTACCGATGAAATGGGTAAAGTGTCTATTCCAATTTCTTTAACTTCTGGAAATTATGTAGTTTCTACAAGTTATGATTCTTACAAGATTACCAATCATATTAAGGTATTGCCTGTAATTGTAGGTAATAATGACCTTACTGCAACTTATAAAAGCGGGGCAATTTATAAGGCCAAGTTTTTAGATGGCACAGGTCAGCCATTGAAAAATACTAAGGTTAGGCTTAAGGTTAATGGTAAAACTTACATTAGGTTAACTAATCAATATGGTTATGCTTCAATAGGCATTTATGCTTTAAATGTTGGTAATTATGTTATGTATGCAATACATCCTAATGGATATACAGTTTCAAACAATATTGTCATAAAAAATTCAGTTGTTGCATCAAATCTTAAAAAATACTATTTAAGTTCTAAAAAATTCTCAGCAACTTTTTATGGCAAGAACGGAAAGGTTTTGGCAAACAAATATGTTAAGTTTTATCGCAATGGTGATTATTTCAATGTAAAAACCAATTCAAATGGTGTAGCTTCTATTGCAGTTATTTCAAAACCGGGTTCATTTAATATGGTTTCTATTAATCCTGCAACTGGTGAAAAATTAACCAGAACTGTTACAATCTTGCCAACTTTATATGCTAGTTCAGTATCAACTTTTACTGATAAAGTCGCTACATTTAATGTAAAGCTTTACAGGAATGAGAAACTGGTCAAAAATTCCATTGTGTATATTTATATCAATGGTGATAGAAAAACAGCCTACACTGATGCCAACGGTATCGCAAGTGTAAACTTTAAGCTGGCTAAAGGAACATATACCTTTACCTCAAAAGATCCGTATACAGGATATTACATCAACACTAAAGTGTATGTTAAATTAGCTTCAATATGGGCTTATACTAAAAATACCTATGAGGATTCCGAAACAACATATACCGCCACCCTTTTAAATCAGGATGGTAGTCTTGCCAGGAATACTCAAATGCAAATGACCCTTAATGGAAAAACTTACACAGTTAAAACAAATGCTGTTGGTGTTGCAAGCATTACCTTCAAATTAGATGAGGGTACATATAAAATTGTCTGTAAAGATTTAAGAACCGGATACACCAAAACATGCACTATTAATGTTTATGGACCTATTGTAGGTGTTAAATTTAATAAATATGGTGTTTCAGAGGATGGTACAATGCTTTTAGTAGTTGGAAGACCATCTGCCGTGGGTGAAGAATCCAAATACGGATATACTTTCTACAGAACATTGTTTGATAGAACCTGTCCGTACTGTGGTGGCCATAATCTTTACTGGAGTATTTTCTGGGCCGGTAATGAGTATGGTGACGGAGGAATTTTCCCTGCAACTGGCAGATATGAAACCGGTAGTGCTGAAGGAAATATCTTTTGTGATGATTGTGACTGTGACTTTTCAGTATTCGGTCATGAGCATGTTTGGAGCAATCCGATGTATTTGAAAGTACTTGATGGACCAACTAAATCCTCTAAATCAGAAGCTTATGCTTTAAAAAGTGGAAATTATGTTTTAACATAATCTCCCATTTTTACTATTTTTAATCTTTTTTTCATATTTAAAATTCTATTTCTTGAGTTATTTTCGCTGTCCTGTTTTTCATGATAATTTTTTTCGCATTCTACGATGTAATGTGCTTCATCGGATGTTGTTGATGGAATATTCATTTTTGCCAGATTGCGCTCAACCCTTCTTTTCAGTTTTTCATCATCCATTTCGCATGCCAGAAAAATAGGTGTTTTCACTGCGGAGGATATTTTTGTGTTATGGCGTGCGTTATGTCTTTCTTCTGTTCTTTGCTCCAGAATGTAATCACTGCTATTGTTTAGACCGGGATCTCTGAATGGTATTCCCACATCAGATAGAGCAATTCTTATTTCATCATTTTTTGGAAGTGATGTTTCAAGCATTAACGGATTCGGACTGGCCAATGTTCCGCCCTGTTTTCTTCCGAAAATCGGTCCCAGGCCGATATAGAATCCGGCTTCAATGAATGCATCCCTTACTGGAGCGGATGAGGTATATGTGGCAACAATTCCATCATCTTTTATAACACGTCTGAATTCCTTGAAAAATTCAAGTGAAAATAATTCTGGAGCCATGTTCTGTGAAAAGGGATCCAGAAATATTGCATCGTAGGTATTGTCTTTTAGTCTTTGAACTGTCTGCCTTGCATCTTCAATGTATACATTGATGTCAATATTTTCAGGAATTTCTGTTTTTTCCAAATTTAAACCTGCATAGTTTTGTGCTATAAGTTCTCTTTCAATAGCTTTTTTGGTAATGTCATGTTCTTTAACTGGTGAAGGAACTAAAAGTCCACATGCAAGTGTTGCATGTGATATTTCAACCATATCTATTGTTAAATTTGAATTTGAGCTGTTGGTTATGAAATCTGCAATTGCGGCTGATGAGTTGTAGCCGAGTCCTGCGCAGATGTCAAGAATAGCTATGTTTTCATCATAATTGAATTTCATAGGTTTGATAAATTTCTCAAAAGACTCACTTATTGCCCCTGTAGATGTATGTAATGTTTCAACTTTATGGTTTATTTCTTTTGATTTAATAGAATAAGATCCATCATCTGTTAAAACAAAATAATTTTTATAAGTATCAAAAAAATTAACTCTTCCTTCATTATTTCGACTACTTTTTTCCAAATCAAAACATGAATTCACTAAATCAAATATGTCATCATTAATTATCCGGGCATTTTCTTCATAATTCATTTTATCTATAAAGATTTTATTTTTTTTAATATTTATTGATTATTCTGTTGTATGTGTGATTTTTACAAAAAGTAGTTTTTTTTTAAAATTTTTTAATTAAATTAATTGTAGGATTTATTTTCTTTAATTTCAATAGTTAATGTGTCCTGATAGTTTATTGGTGGATTTTTTATTCTTAATATTGAAATAACATTAGGGGATGTTGTTTTTTTATATTTTCATTGTCTAATATTCTGTAATTGTTTTTTAGTGTAATTTGAGATTTTCTCTTATTTGATTGATATTTTTGAATTTTTTTCAATTTTTTTTATTCGATTTTCATTGTGCTTATAATAATTATATGGATTTTAAGGATTTATTTTATTAAACGGAGGATAAATTGAAGTTTATTTGCTGATTTTTTCTTTAAAAATCAAATTCGATTTTACACTTTAATTTTTTACTTATCGGTTTTCTATATCTTGTTTTTGATTAAAATAGCTTAAATTACTGTTATTTAATTGTTTTAAAAGATTTATTCGAATTTTCTTTTTTTTATAGTTTTCATCGAATTTGATTTATTTTAGGTAGTTTTTCGAAATGCGATTGCTATGTTCTTGTTTTTGAGTTTTGGAATTTCTAAATTCATTTCTTATTTCCATTCTTTTTAGATTAAATAATGTTAAATTATGTGATATTTATTATATTTGACTTTGATTTGAGCTTATTTTAATTAAAATGAGTTAATTAGATTATATTTACTTTAATTTAAGGTTGTATTGTCGAATTTGATATAATCTTTTTTGGATTTATTAGGTTAAATTTTAATAATGTTCAATTTCTTTTAAGTGATTTGGACGTTTTTAAGGGATTTATTTTTTTGCTTAAAATTGCTTATTTTTCAAAAATATTCAATATTTTTACTTATTTTTTGATAAAAACATTTATATATGACTTATTTCTTAATAATAACTAACAATCTTGAATATTCAAGATTTTTACGAAAAATTTTGGTAGTTATTTGAGGTTGTTAATGAAGCGAGATGAAAAAAATGAATGATAAAAAAAATATTATTGTGATGTTTTTGTTCATTATGTTATCTTTCGCTATAATTTCAGAGGTTTCAGCGGCAAGTGCTGCTGAAATTAATGGGACGGGATCAAACCCTTCTTTAGATTATATTAATATGATGCATGATATTGCAGGCGAAAGAAATAATGATGTGCAAGGTCATGCTGATGATTTCAAATCCCATAATGAACAAAAATCATTCGATGAAGCTCCAAGAGATTTTGGAGATAAAAACTATGGTAATGAGAATTTGTACGAACATGATGGGGATAAATTTAATGAAAAGCCAATGGCTTTCAATGACTCTAACTTAATGAATCACAATCCTGATGGTGCAAAACCTATGGATAATAACTCTATGGATATCCCAAAATTTGAAAATGATTTCAATTCATCATTTGATTTAAGAGATAATGATTTCAGAGCTGCTCATGATAATGGGGAAGTGATGGGTGATGTTATGTCTAAATTCGGAGATTTCGAGAAAATGTCTCCTGACTTTAAAAGAGATGATTTGAATAAGTCTTCAAAATTTGATGATCCAAAACAATTTGATAAAAATAATGTCTCAGTTCCTCAGGGTCCTGGCAAAAATAATATGTCTGATATGAGACCTGGTGATATTAAAAACAATAATGTTGGTAAAATGGACAAAAAACCTATCAACAACGTTAAAGTCAATAAAAATGTTAAAACTAATAGCAAAGCTGTAAAAAATGTTAAAGTCAATAAAAACTCTAAATTTAACGCTAAACCTGTCAATAATGTTAAAGCAAATAAAAGCTTTAAATCCAACAGCAAAGCTGTTAAAAATGTCAAACTTAATAAAAACTTTAAATTTAACGCTAAACCTGTCAATAATGTTAAAGCAAATAAAAGCTTTAAATCCAACAGCAAAGCTATTAACACAAATAACAAATCTCCTAATTTATCAAAAAACATGACTAAAATCTTTTCAAAAAATATTAAGATGGGGATGGCTAAGTTATAAATACAATAAATTTGGTTAAGTTTTATCTTAACCTCCTTTTTTCCTTTTTTTTTATAATTTATTATTTTTTATCAATATATTCCAAAAATCATTTTTTAACAATCGGATACTATTTTTCAAATGAAAAATGAGCAAAATTTATATAATCTCTAATTTAAAGTTTAATTAGATAATACTAATACTTCAAATTATTTTTTTGAAGAGAATTTTTTATATTTAAACTTAAATTTGTATTTTTTTTAAATTTAAATTCCAAAAACTGATAGAGTAAGGTATAATGTTTGAAATTAAAGCAAAAGACAACATGGGAAGGGTTGGAGTTTTGAAAACCAAGCATGGTGATGTTAAAACTCCTGCATTGATGCCGGTTATTCATCCGCGCAAACAGGCTATTGATGTGGCTAAATATGGTGCGGATATTGTAATCACCAATGCATATTTAATTTATAAGGATGAAGATTTAAAAAAAGAGGCTGTTGAAAAAGGTTTGCATGAACTCATTCACTTCGACGGTCCGATAATGACTGATTCCGGTTCTTTTCAGCTTTCCGTATACGGTGATGTTGAAATCACCAACAAGGAAGTCATAGAATTTCAGGAACTGATCAAAACTGATATAGGAACAAGTTTGGACATTCCAACAGCACCATTCGTTGACCGTGAAAAAGCTGAAAGTGATTTGAAAATCACTCTTGAAAGAGCTCGCGAAGCGGTGGATTATAAAAAATCACAAAATATGGAAATGCTTTTGAATTCCGTTGTTCAGGGTTCAACATTTTTGGATTTAAGACGTGAATGCGCTAGTGAATTGTCCAAGCTTGATGCGGATTTATACCCGATTGGTGCAGTAGTGCCTTTAATGGAATCCTATCATTACAGGGATTTGGTGGATGTTGTGATGAATTCCATGAAGGAACTGCCAGACAGCACTGCACGCCACCTGATGGGTGCCGGGCACCCTATGATTTTTGCATTATGTGTGGCAATGGGCTGTGATTTGTTTGATTCAGCAGCTTACATTCTTTATGCGGAGGATGACAGGCTTTTATCCACCAGAGGAACTTATAAACTTGAAAACCTTCAGGAAATGCCATGTTCATGTGAGGTGTGCACAAAATACACTCCGGATGATTTGAGGGCAATGCCTAAGGAACAGAGAAGGGACTTGATTGCTCAACACAACTTACATGTTTCCTTTGCGGAATTGAGATTAATCAGACAAGCTATTTATGAAGGCAGTTTGATGGAGCTTGTTGAAGAGAGATGCCGTGCTCATCCCGCACTTCTGGAGGCTGTAAGGCAGCTTGGAAATTATTCTCAGGATTTGGAAAAATATGATCCTAGAAGCAAAAAATCAGCGTTTTTCTATACAGGTCCCGAATCATTATGCCGTCCTGAAGTATTGAGACATATGCAGAAATTGCGTGAAATGCCTAAAAAACGAGATTTGGTGATTTTGCCTCCAACTCGAAAGCCTTACTCAAAATTCATATCCGGCAAACTTGGCGAATTTTACATTTATGGTGCAGAACAGGAAATTGATTTGGATAATACTGACTTTATGGTATTGGATGTACCATTCGGACTTATTCCATTAGAAATTGATGAAGTATATCCATTGAGTCAAAATGACGCTCCAAGAACTCGTGATGTTGACAGCATTGAATTTGTGGAGGATTTCATATCTGAATTTGTGGAGTATTATGAACAGGTTCTTATTCATTCAAGAATAATAAAAGATTTGGAAATCGGTCTTTATAACAAATGCATTGATTCAGATGAAATCAGATATAAAAAGGATGATGTCAAAAAGATTAAGGCAATTGCGGACTATCAATTTGGTGTCGGAGCTGGTGATGCTTTATTTACCGGAAACATCAAAATCGAGAAAAGCAAAAAGACGGGTAAAATAAGACACATCTATGATGGAAAGGTGCTGATTGTAAATATGAGGGCATCTGATTCATATCTGGTCCTGTCAAAAGAAGGTGCAAAAAGATTGCATAATGCAATGCCTTATCCGGAAAACAGGGTGGTTGTAAACAAGGACTCAGAACCGTTTGCACTTGATGGAAAAAGTGTATTCTGCAAATTTGTCGTTGACTGTGATGATAATATAAGATCAAAGGATGAAGTTTTAATAGTAAATGAGGAAGATAATCTCCTGGCTTATGGTAAGGCATTGCTTGGATCATGTGAGATAAAGGAATTTGAAACAGGTCAAGCTATTAAGACACGTAAGGGAATGAAAAAGTAGGTGGTACAATGGCAGATGAAAATAAGGTAAATACAGGTCATCATATTGAGGATAAGGAATTAATTAAAAACGCTAGAAAACCCGTTGGAAAGTTAGGTCATCAAATATTGGATAGGATGAACAGGTCCCATGAATCTATGGCTCAATGGGGTGTAACTCATTTTGAAGTAATGGGAGATAGCAAAATCCTTGATATAGGATGTGGCGGTGGAAGAAATATTCAACGCTTTGCCGAATTGATTTCTGAAAATGGCAGGGTTGTTGGAATTGATTACTCTGAAGTCAGTGTTGAAAAATCAACAGAACTGAACCGCAAATACATTGATAAGGGAATTGTAAATGTCCTGCAGGGGTCTGTTTCTGACATGCCGTTTTATGATGAGACATTTGATATCGTCACAGGTTTTGAGACAATCTATTTCTGGCCCGATTTTATCAATGACTTGAAGGAAGTAAATAGGGTTCTTAAAAAAGATGGTTTGGTATTCTTCTGCAATGAAGCCGTTTATCGTGAAGGTGAAATGGATAAATATGCTGACTTGGTGGAACTTTTGGATATGAAAATATATTCTGAGGATGTTTTAAGGGAGTCTCTTGAAAAAACTGGTTTTAAGGATTTCAAAGCATACCTTGATGATGAAAATGATTGGATTTGCATAACTGCGAGAAAAATTTAATCATTTTTTTAATATTTTTTTCAAATTTCAGAGATAATCGAAAGTTTTATATACTATCATATCCTAACTATTATTGTTGTTAGTTTTCATGCGGTGTTAGTCCAGCCTGGTTAAGACTCTAGCCTGCC
>NZ_CAMHFP010000040.1 GCF_946184425.1 uncultured Methanobrevibacter sp.
AATTGAAAATGATTTAAAACCATTGATTAATCAAGCAGAATTACTATCTAAAAAATATTCTGCAGTAGTAACTAATCCACCATACATGAATAAATTTGAGAAAAATTTAAAAGATTTCGCTAAGAAATACTACAAAAATTATTCTAAAGATTTATTCTCAATGTTTATTTACAGAAACTTTGATTTTTGTAATGAAAATGGGTATAATGCTTTAATGACTCCATTTGTATGGATGTTTATTAAAAATTATGAAAATTTAAGAAGCTATATTATTAACAATAAATCAATTTCATCTTTAATCCAATTGGAATACTCTGCATTTTCCGAAGCAACTGTACCGATATGTACATTTGTTTTATCAAATTTTGATGAAAATTATGCTGGAACTTATTTGAAACTATCTGAGTTCACTGGAGGCATGGAAGTTCAAAAAGAAAAAGTTCTTCAAATAATTTCGGGTGATGAAATTCTTACTAATAACAATAAATTTTTTACTACGCAATCAAATTTTAAAAAAATACCTGGTGCCCCAATTGCTTTTTGGGTTGATAAAAATATCATAAATTCTTTTAAAAAAGGAATAGCATTAAATAAAATAGTTGATCTAAAACAGGGATTAAAAACTGGAGATAATGGGCGATTTTTAAGATATTGGCATGAAATCAATTATGAAAACATTGGATTTAATATTAATTCCCAAGAAAATGCAAAAACTTCTAAATTAAAATGGTTCCCATATAATAAAGGAGGCAAATATAGGAAATGGTATGGAAATCAAGATTATGTAGTAAATTGGTTTAATGATGGTCATGAAATAAAAAATCTTAAAAATTCAAATGGAAAACTTAAATCTAGACCTCAAAATTTACAATTTTATTTTAAAAAATCATTAAGTTGGTCAACATTTTCTAGTGGAAATATTGGATTTAGATATTATCCAAATGGTTTTATATTCGATGGAACTGGAAATTCTATATTTACAAATGAAAATTTTCTTTACATATTAGGTATGTTAAACTCTAATATTACACAGTATATGCTCACATTTCTTTCACCAACTTTAAGTTATGAAATTGGTTATATTTCCTTAATTCCCATAATAATTAGAGATAAATATGAAAATGACATAAATTCTCTTGTAATAAAAAATATTAAATTAGCTACAGATGATTGGAATGATTATGAAACTTCTTGGGATTTTGAAAGTTGTCCTTTAATAAAAATCAAAAATATATCATTAGAAGAAAATTATAAAAATTGGGAGCAATATAAAGAAGCACGGTTTAATTCATTGAAAAATAATGAAAATAAATTAAATCAAATATTTTCAATAATTTATAATTTCAATATTGAAACTGGAATTGAAAATAAAGAAATATCAATAACATTAGCCAATTATGAAAATGATATTAAATCATTTATTTCATATGTCGTAGGATGTATGTTTGGCCGTTATAGTTTAGATAATAATGGTTTACAATTTGCAGGTGGCGAATTTAACATTAATAATTATCATACATTTATCCCCGATCAGGATAATATCATTCCAGTTTTAGATTCTGAGTATTTTGAAGATGACATCGTTATAAAATTCATTGAATTTGTAAAAACTTGCTTTGGAGAAGAAACATTAGAAGAAAATCTTGATTTTATTGCTAACGCATTAGCTAAAAATAAAAAACCATCAAGAGAAAAAATCAGAGACTATTTACTTAAAGACTTCTTTAATGACCACAAGAAGACATATAAAAAATGCCCTATATACTGGCAGTTCAATAGTGGGAAAGAAAATGGATTCAACTGTTTAGTTTATATGCATAGGTATGAACCTTCTTTAGTTGCAAGAATACGTACTGATTATCTTCATAAAACACAAAAAGCAATTGAACAAAGAATAGCTAATAATGATAATATCATTAGCAATTCAACATCAAAACAAGAGATTACACGAGCAAATAAAGAAAAAGCTAAACTTCAAAAGCAATTAAAAGAAACCCAAGAATACGACGAAGTTCTAGCACATATTGCTAACCAAAACATTGAAATTGACTTAGATGATGGAGTAAAAGTAAACTACGCAAAATTCCAAAATATTGAAATTAAAAAAGAAGGTTCTAAAACTAAAAAAATCAACCTTCTTAAAAAAATCTAAAGGATATTTAATTCCTTTCCAGATAAAAAAACATTAACAACTATTGTGAATTCTTGTTTTTTTATCTCGTTGTTTTTATTTTCATAAATCATGACATTTTTCATTGCTGATTTATAAACCTCTTTTAGTTTCTTTGGATTTGTTTTTATGTATGTTTCATGAACTTCATTTTTACTTCTTCCCTGTAAACTATCAATATACTCAGCAGATAATCCAATATTGGATGCATGAAACTTACGCAGAGTATGAGATCTAAAGAAACGGTATTTTCCTTTAAATCCCCAATCCATTTTATCATTGATTTCTTGAAAACGAGTTAACAATAATGATGATGTAAAATCAAATAATGAATCTTCTAATTTTAAATTTTCACGCGTTTTTAAATATTTAACAATAGCTGAACTAGCTTCAGGAGAACAAAATGTATAATAGTATTTATCGGTTTTAATTCTTTTCAAATAAAAAGTTGGAACAACATTTGTTTTCTTATCCAGAGTTTCTAGAATAAATTCAATTGATCCACCATGATGATACTCTTGTGTGCCTTGAATAAAATGCTCAACTGTTAATGATAATGTCTCAGCTTTTGCAGTTCCAGAACTGCTCATGAATAATATAACTGCTTTTAAATCAATTGGTGAAATAAGTAATGCTTCATGTATATGTTCACGAGTTGGCAAGTCCAAATAATTAGTCTCATAAATCTTATCATATTTAGCTTGTGGCAAATGAGGTAGTTCAAACTCAAAGTGTAGGTAAAATGTCTTTACTTTTGAAAAGTATGTTTTTGAAGTATTGGGAGATAGTTTACTATTAAGTAAATAAGTTCTAAAGTCAATGAGTCTCATTTTTATTTTCCTATCTTTGATAGGAATTCTTTCATTTTCCTCAAATCGTGCCTCATCGAATAATTCTTCAATTGTTTTGCCATTAAAATCTTCATATAATTTTAAAGCAGAATCGTAACCTTTTTTTGTACTTGATTTAATATTTCTATCTCTGCAAAATTTTTGGAATAACCTATTTGAATTCATAGGATTATTTTAAAAGAAATTATATTTAAAATTCATAACCTTCATAATTTCTCCATCTAATTATTTCATTACCATCATCAGATTTAAAAGGTAATGTTTCTATAGTTGTTCTTGGTTTTTCTTTTAATTCCTTAATTTTATTCCAATACTCATCATCCAATATATTGAAATCATCAAATTTTGAAAAAACTTGATGAGTGCAAAATTTCACTTGAAGTTTATTTATTGATTTTGCACACTCATTATCAGTTAATTTATAATAATTTGATTTTAACATGTTAGAATAAACATCAAAGTCTTTTTTCTTTTTTTCTAAAAAATTAGTATAATAATTTGGATCACATAAACAAAGGCAAACTTTTGGATTTAATGGAAAGAAGATATGGGAATGTTTTTGACCTATACCTTCAGGATAAAAAGGATTAAATACAACAACAGGATTATCTGAAGTCCAAAAACTAATTTTGGTTTTATTTTTAATTAAAACCCATTTTTTATAATAAAAATATTTAATGAAATCTATTGAAAATTCATCAATCATTTTTAAATGCTCATTTTTAATATTGTCTTTAGATGAAAATTCCTGCAATATCCTTAAATATTCATTATCAATTTCATCATCTTGAGAAATAAATTTTTCAAACTCCATAATCTGATTTTTAAAAAACTCACGCTTTTCAGCAGTTCTAACAAATTGTATAGACATATAATATGATAAATCTGCTCTTACTTGTAAATTATTTAAATATTTATGATTCTTATTTTTAACTAACAATTTAATATGTTTATTTAGTTCATTCTCAATATTTGATAATTTATTTTCCACATTATTTTTGTCATTTTCAGAATTATAAAAATAACTTTTTTGAGCTACTTTGTTAATATTACTAATAAATGAGTTACAATTTAATACATTAAAGCAATAAATTGAAGGATTCTTTTTAACATTAGCATCAAAATTTCTTAAATAAAATTGTGGAACATAATGCTGTTTTTTGTAACTAACCATAATATCGCTTAAAAAAAATATTTAATATATAAAAACCGTTTCAAAAAGTATTTTTTAATTGAAAAACTGCAACGTTAAAATCATCCTGCAAATCATTTTTTAACCAGTTCCTTCAGTTCACTAATCTCAGACATCAAATCCTCATTCTGAGCTTTCAATTCATCCAAGTCACGTTTTAACTCATCGTTTTGAGTCTGCATCAGAGCCAAATCATGCTTAACATCACGCAGATCCTCTTCAATTTTTTCATCATCAATCAGTCTGTCAGTAAAAAATGATGAGAATACCGCCGTGATTGTGGAAAACACAAATACGCCCACAAAAATCAGCACGATAGTTATGGCTTTTTCGTTTAATGTCTGCGGAGTTATATCCCCGTAACCTACCGAAGTGATTGTTTCTATGACAAAATAAAGTGAATCGGCGAAACTTAAGGTTCCCCAGCTCCACAGCACCAGTGTAAATATCACTATTGTGACAAACACTCCCAGAAGCACCTTATCGATATTGGTCTTTCGAATAAAATTCTCAAGGCTGGTTATGAGACTGTTGAAAAGAACTATTATTCTTAAAATCTTAAGCAGTCTGAAATATCTCAAAAGACTTACATGAGGCATGACCACCGGCAATATTGCATCAAAAGGTATTGAAGCAATCAAATCCAGCCAGTTGCCTTTTTTTGTTAAAAAATCATTTTTGGAATCTGCTTTTAAAAAACTTACTGTCCATTCGGTCAAAAGAAATATACATATAATCAAATCAAAAGTCTGAATAAATGATACGACGCCTGAAGGGAGATTTAATAAAAGCATCAGAGATATTAAGAAAATATCCAGAACTATCAGAAACTGCAGTCCTATCCACAATATTCCATGCTTGCCTTCCTTCATATCAAATATATTCAAACTGTTCACCTATAACATTATTTTTAATTATACAATATTAAATTTTCTTAAAATGCCCTGTCGGTTTTTGCATTTCATGATTTAAAACACTGCTTGTGTTGTGGCGGATTCAACACAAAATATCTTTAAAAAAAATTTCGCTGAGGATAAAAGGTATAATCCTAAGTATAGACTTCACAGCATTGGCAAATATCTATTTGAACTCATCCAAATCAATGTAACGCCGGCTCAAATCAGTTTCGCAATGACCCACTCATCCAAAAGAATGAACATTACTTCCGCCTGTGTTGCCCAAAGATTTCTAATCCATGATGCGCTTTTAACTTCCTTAATCAGTGTATACTCACTGTTTGCAACATAACCTACCGTTTCGCCGCTGATTTCAACACGTATAGCATGAGGATCCTGAGGATTGTCCGGTTCCCTGAGCGGATTCGTCTGAAACCTCACTGTCACCGAAGTGGTGGTCTGCCCTTTCAATGTATGTATACATCGTTATGATTTCCTCAAAGGTCAGTTTTTCCCTGGAAAGTTCTAAAAGTGAGGATTTGGAATACTTCTCCTCCATCGCCTCATATTTTCCAGATAATCAAAATCAATAACCAGGCTTCGGCAGTTCTGACATACCAACTCCCCTTCAATCAGATTTTCCCCGCAAAACGGACATTTAATATTCATCACTCCTCAAATATTTAGTCGTAACCCTGAGACTCCAGATAATCGTCAATGTCGGGATTGTCACCGTATTCGTAGTGGTCATAATACCAGTCAGGGTCATTTCTGGCAATGCTATTTGGAGACGTATCGACTCCCCCATAATGAGAGGAACCGCTGCCGATGCTGCTTCCACTTCCGCTTGAATAATAATGAGTTTCTGAATGACTCGGGGAGTAAGTATCAGCGGTTATGATAGAGATGCAAGCGGCGACTGTTAAGATAGAAATTATGCATATAATTAGGACAGCAATTATTTTATTGTTCCGGTTCCATGATTTAAAATCTCTGATCAGTTTCGGATTTTGATGGCCGTTGGCAATTTGAACATCCCTGTATGCCTCGTAAAATGAATAGGCCCAAACTAAAAGTGAAAAAACAAGGAATATGCTTAAAAAAATCCCGAAAATAACACATACTATTCTGACTATTAATAATACCAAACCCTTTATCGTATTGCCCGCATAGATTGAACCTAACCCCGTTAAGAGGAATGTCAGTATCAGTGCAATGTAAATGTTTTTATTGTCTCTGAGTTTAACCTGGTTTCCGCAGCTGGAACAGAATGTTGCATCATCTGCAAGTTCGGTTCCGCAATTATCGCAAAACATCTTTTTTGCCTCCTTCATTATTGTAATGACCAATATCACATTTAAATTATCCCTGGGAACATTTCCCCAAAATATTTATTTTTCTATATATGTTTAATTATTTATTTAATTTAATAATTAAATTTAATAAAAATTCTCTCTTTTATTAATGCAATCTTTTCAATCGCAGTTTGGACATTTCACAATAACACACCTTAAATCATTTTAAAAGTTATCTTAAAGAATATTATTAAATCTATTCCACCCACGTGAAAGGTATGCTGAGTTTGGCATCAAGGCAAGGCCTAAAAATGATTTCATCTAAACCTTATAAATATTTAAACTTTGAATAACAAATTATATTTTACTGATTTAATTTAGGTGTGTGTCAGAGTGGTCAAATGAGATAGGTTCAGGGCCTATTGCTTAGTGCTTCGTGGGTTCGAATCCCATCACACCTACTTAACCAAAACCAACATCGAGTTTTTTGAGGATTTTTTTAATAATTTAGATTATTTTCTGAAACCATCATCCTTGTTAAAAATAAATAAGAGGTATTAGAGATACCTACTTAAAAAATTTACCCCATTTAAAAATTTGCAGTGTACAGATTCACTTTTTTAATGCACAGATAACTTGAAGCCCGAAGGAAAACATAATCTGCCAGATCATATCCGTAATATGTATGATATTCATCCTTTGTTGACAATCCAACATGATACATTCCGCCACCCCATTCAGGAGGTCTTTTAATACCTGTATTCACAGACACATAACCGAATTTGTTCCTGTTTTTGGCATTCAGGATTTTGACATAATTATTATATGACAACTTTACCCTGAATGTCTTTTTAATTTTTGGATTTGTAATTTTTAATGTATAGTACTTTTTGGCCTTTTTAATGTACAGTATTGAGGATGCTGTCTTTGATTTGTAGTTTTTAGCAACCAATGTCGCTTTATAAGTGTATGCTCCGGCCCTGGAAAGCTTGACTTTTTTAATCGCAATGCCATTTATGACTTTGGCAAAATATGCTTTTCCATGGACATTGAACTTGACAATGCCTTCAGTTATCATCTCACCGTACTTGTCCTTTACGATTGCTTTCATGACTGCATAATTTTTGTTTGTTGTCACAAACTTATTTAAAGTTATCTTTGATGACATTTTGCTTATCTTAACATTCATGAAAACCGGTTTTGCCTGATATTTTGATGTGTTCAATGATATTTTTACCTTATGGTTTCCCACTTCGGGATATTTGTCAAGATAGTATGTTGCCTGCTTATTGCTGAAATAGTGTTCATCATCATAAAATACATTTACTTTTTTGTTATCAAATGTTGCTGTTGGCTTTGCATCATTTATTGGTTTTCCATCCATATCTTCTATATTGAATATAATATCATTTCCATAAAATGAATCATATTCCTCACTGACATCTTTAGCGATTATACGTGCATTATAGCTTTGCATATCCGCAGTTACATTGTCATCAGCACTGACAGCTGAAATTGCAAACAAACCTACAATGAAAATAACAAATATCACAATCCTTTTGTCAAACAAATGATTACCTCCGCATAAGTTATACATAAGTTATGTTTAAAATTCGATATAAATATTGGCATTTCAAAAAAACAATTTCACCATTAAAAATTTCCATCAAAACCTATTAAATTTTCTCACGTTATATATTTCCCACATTTTTATTAGATTATCCATTTTTAGCCCTTAATAATCTATATATAACATTATCCATAAAAATTACTTCAATGAAAACGGTTATTCTTATTCCATGTTACAATGAATCAAAAACCATAGCAAAGGTTGTGGGCGATTTCAAAAGGACAATGCCTCATGCAGACATTTATGTCTATGACAACAACTCTACAGACGGCACAGATAAAATCGCCAGGGATGCCGGAGCCATCGTCAGATACGAATACAGACAGGGAAAGGGAAACGTCGTAAGGACAATGTTTCGAGAAATCACCGCAGACTGCTACATCATGGCTGACGGAGACGACACATATCCCGCAGAAGCCGCCCCGGAAATCGAAAAGATAATCCTGAGCAAAAAGGCCGACATGGTGATTGGCGACAGGCTTTCCTCAACATACTTTGATGAAAACAGCAGGCATTTTCACAACAGCGGAAACAGGCTTGTGCGCTGGTTCATCAACATATTCTTCAAAAGCGATCTTGCAGACATCATGACCGGAATGAGAGGATTCAACTATAACTTTGTAAAATCATTCCCGATTCATTCAAAGGAATTTGAGATTGAAACCGAAATGAGCGTTTTTGCACTTATCAACAACTTCAGGATTCATGAAATTCCCATCGATTACAGGGACAGAATTGAGGGAAGCGAATCCAAGCTGAACACATTCAGGGACGGCTCCAGAGTCATCATGATGATTGCATCACTTATAAGAGACGAGCGCCCTCTTCTTTTTTTCTCGATAATCTCTCTTATACTTCTAATCATATCCGGAGCGCATTTCTTCCCGATTCTTTTCATGTATTTCTCCACAGGATATGTCCTTAAAATCCCTACACTCATTGTCATTTCAACTGTGGTGATTGTTGCGGCAGTCATATTCTTCACCGGAGTAATCCTTCACGTTTTAAAAAGGCAGCACAGGGAAGCGATGGAGCATCACCTGATTTTGCTTAATGAAATGAAGAGAAATGACAAATGATTTCAGATTACCCTTTATATAACAAGAATTATATTGTCGGTTTGATAATATTTAAACCATGGAGTTTAAAAGTGAAGATATTATCCATGAAATCAGAAGACTGAACCGTAACGATTTAACAATTTTTCTCATACCCGTCATCATTTTTTCAGTTTATCTTGCAGTATTCTTTCCGGGAATAGCAACAATCGATTCCTTCAACCAGCTGCACCAGATTGCATCCGGACAGTTTACCAACTGGCATCCATTTTTCCACACGTTCATTGAAATGCTGTGCCTGAAAGTCTATCCGCATACAGTTTCAGTTGAAATTCTCCAGATTCTGGTATTTTCAGCAATGTGGACCGTAATCTGCAAGTACAACAGAAACGACAACGGGAAAAACAAAAGCACACTCAAAAAACAGGCGATCTTTTCAGCGCTTATATGCATAATCCCTATAAACGGGCTTTATTCAGTGACACTTTGGAAGGACGTTCTCTTCAGTTATCTTCTTATGTTTCTGTGCTTTTTGGCCATGGTCATGATAAACAGAAAGGGAGAGGTGGACATCAAATTCATCGTTCTCATATCACTTATAATGGCGTTCATATCCCAGATGAGGGGAAACGGACTGTATGTCGTCGTCATTACAGTGGCAGCATATTCCCTTTACCTGTTTTTGAAAAAAAACAGAAAAATGAGTGCGATGCTTGTTATTTTAACCGTGACATTCCTTCTTGTGGTTTCATCACTCAACATTGCCTATGACGTCAAGGACAATGAAAAGGATGCGGTAATGGCCAAGGTCATCCACATGCTTGCAAACTATGACATGAACCTTGAAATGGATGATGCAGACAGACAAACACTTCATCAGCTGATCCAGAAGGACAGGGTGAGGGAATTCTACATTCCGACAGGTTCGGATTCGATACTTTCCATATCAAACCTACATCACTATGAAAAAAACAAGGACACATACATTAGCATGGCAATAAAATACTCGCTTAAGGACCCTCTTCACTGTATTGAGTATCTTTTCGGCTCTTCACCCATGGTTTGGAACATCATGAAGGGAGACTGGATTGGAAGGCCTTACTACCTGAGCGGAGAACACGACAGGCTGCAGTCAGATTTCAATCTGTATTACCAGAAGCACAACTTCACACCTCATGAACCTTATGAAAATCTATCATATGCAAACTGGGGAACCCCTGCATTCAAAGGCCTTAACCTGCTGTCATTAGGAATCGAAGGCTCACCTGTTGATACTGTGCTGAACAATCCGGCTTTCTACATGTACCTGTCAATCATCATTCTGATATTGCTTAATGTTCTTTTGAAAACCAGGGAAATATACCTGATGTATCTGCCTAACCTGCTTAACATCGTCATGATATTTCTCTCAACGCCTGTTCAGGACTACAGGTATCTCTACGCAAATCTTCTGGTTTGCTATATGCTGATAATAGTGCTAATCGGAATGGATGAACCATTAAAAGACAAGCTTAAAGAGTTTAAAAGCAGATGGCGGGCAAAAAACATTTAAATCCGTCATCACCTCAAACTCAGGATACTCTGATGTTAATAATTCCATATAACTCTTGGGATGTTTGGTCGGCACAGTATCGACCAACAGATATGAATGTTGAATGAGGATGTGTCAAAATTTGTTTAACAAATTTATCCTTATTTAATTTTAAAAATCTTTTTTTCAACGCTTTCATTCAAGTATTAAGAGATATTAATATAAGTAAAACTCAAAATCAGTTGTAATTTCCAATATATTCTCACTTTGCATCAGAATATCAACCAATCTATCATCCAAATCTGCATGATTGTCTTGATAGTCAATTTCGCCCAATTTACTTCTAATTGAATATGCAAGACATTCTTCATCTAAGCTAAAACCTGCATTGATATTTTCTTTATTTCCACGAGCATCAAGCCTAATCCATTTATTAAAATCTTTTAAATACAGAGTGTTTAAAGCATGAATCATATAACCCTCACTATCATCATCTGCTCTTGTAAGCAACTGATAACTGATGCCTGATGGAATATGATTTGCTCTTAGAAGTGCTGCAAGAAGACATGATTTTGTCCAGCAGATTCCAGTTTTATTTTTAAGCACTTCACTGGCAGTTCTTGAAACCACCTCTGTTTTAATGTCCCATGAATGAGAAATTTCATCCCTAACAAAGATATAACATCTTTTGATATAATCCATCTCGTCTTCTGATTGAGGTATTAATTCCTGAACCTTATCCTGAATAAGAGGATTCATGTAATCAATGCTTGGTGTTTCCATCAAATATTCTTCCATACAATTTTCCCCATAGTTTAATAAAATAAAATTAAAATATCGTTTTATTAATTTAAAAAACTTTTTAAATGGATTTTGCCAATATACTATAGAAAAATATATGGGGTTTTTCTCCACATTATAATATTTCATGAATCAAATTAAAAAAATTTATCCCAAATAGATGTTTTTCAGATAATAAACAAAATCTACAAAGTGGCAGTAATATTTCAGAATCAAAGCAATAATTACCATTATAAACCTCTTTAAAGAATTAATAAACATATATTCAATGAAAAATAGAATTAACATTAGAGTTATGTTAAATAGCTCGATTATGGAGGTTTTCCATGAAAAAAAGCGAAATAATATTAATTGCACTTGGAATTATTCAAGTAATAATTTCAATATTGCAATTAATATTGAAAGTGTTGTGGGATTAATCCCATGATACTTCTTTTCTTTTTTTCATTATATAAACCTTCCCATAATTTAAAATGGAGTTGATAAAAGAGGATATGGATATCAATTCTCAATTTAATAATAACAATACTTTTAATTACTTTAATTTATCCCACTAAGGATTTCAAATATAAAAATATTGTATTAGGATTATTTTCATTAAATTTAATTTTAATTATAATGACCATTTTATTATAGTTACTTGCATACTCCACCATGTTAATTAATTTATGAAAACATATTGTTAATATTCTACTGATATAAATTCAAAAATACTTAAAAAACTATGTAAAATATACACCGGCTCAAAAACGGCCAAAATAACCAAAAATAATAGTAATAAAACACTATTTTTTAAAAATACATATGAATAATTATTAATAAACAATATAATAATCTAAAGTAATTTAAAACAACAAAAATTAAATATTGATGTCATATAAACTAAATAAGCTCCATAAATCATTTAAAAATCTTGTTGCCCGTATACTATACAAAATATTTACTACTTTTAGCTCTCAAATTATAATATAAAACTAAGAAGTATATATATTTTTATTACTTAAAAGATTTAAATTTTTGAATACTTTTCTCCCCTCTGCATATTAATTTTTGAGTTTCATCGGCAAAGTAGTTATGCAATATTTTCAAAATGTTCGTGGTGAATGAAACAAATAATTTTTCATGAGGCAGATAATCAATTTGAAAATTGGAATATTTGCATTAACACTACCCCACATAATTATAAATTTATAAAAAGACAATATGCCAAAGCATTGTAAAAAATATTAATAACTACTATTGTTAATATGATTATCTCAAACTTAAAGAAATATTGATATATAATTCTTTTAATCTTAATTGTTTTTTATTGTTTTTCCCAATACAAAAAACTTATGATGAACCTTTTAAAATTTATCATTCAGTAATAGATTTAGGTTTTGAAGATTATGGTGTTTTTTCAGTATTGGTTGTGGTTTTACTGAGTTTTACAGTAACAATATATACAAATGATAAAAATTTAAAGGTTACGAAATTTACTATTCTCCCTGATGAATATTTGACATTTACAGTTAAACTTGATAACATTCTTCAATTCCACAATGCTAAAAGGAATTTTGAAAACTATGATAATATTGAAACTTTATTAAACTACTTCTATAAATGACTTTTTATAATGATAAAAATAAAATATTCAATATATAATTTAGTTAAATTGAAAAATAGGTTTATTTGAAAAGTTATCCTTATTATAATAATTTCTCCAGTTTAACCCTATTTTCCATAGCTTTAATGGCACCATCATATCCTGGGAAGAGATATTCTTCAGAATAACCGTCAGCATACAGTTCCTTTAAAAACAAAGGCTTTTGATTTTTAGGAATTTTAATGCGATAAAATAAAAACTTGTCTTTTGGAACATAAACATTGGCAATTCTTGAAAATTGACCTGTATGCCAATAAGGATCATCATTTTCACTTTTACCAGCATGTTCATCAATTATTCTCTTGTCAAGTGAATCTCTAGACAAGTAATTAACATCATCCACTATAAATGTAAACAATCCCTTTTGTGCCTGCAAATTAGGATTTCGATTATATTCCGGCCTATAAAAGCGAAGCTTATTGAAAAAAGGACCATAATTATTGACATTTTCAAATACCTTGTAATTGAATGCCCATAAGATTCCGTCAACATCTCTTGGAGTTTCAACAATGTCTTTCAATGCAAAGTATAGTGCTGATTTGTAATCGTATGACCAGTCAAGAAGCCTTGTCGGCAATCCGTAATGCTGGGCAAGTGACATGATTTCCATGAACTTGTCTTCAGGCCACCATTTAGGATTATATTGCATATAGTTATGGATATTTTGCCTGACTTCAACATTGTCTGTGACTTTTAAACCGTTTCTGTCGGCGAAATTTAAAAATTTAAATAGTACATAAAGTTCTTTTTTAACTTGAAACTCACCGTCACTATCAAATACTTTTTCACCCGGCCAATTCAAAATCTTGCCAGTTTTATCCCTTTCGACAAGCACATTACCCAATTCTGCATTATTGTTAACAATTCCAAGTTTATTAGCATCCTTAATATCTATATACTCAGAGGGGATGAAATCCTTTCCAATAAAGTTATTGAGTTTATTATTTTTATCTCTTAATGCTGAAGGTACTAAATCATATGATGAATCCTCTAAACCTCTGAAAACATAATTATCTCTAAGGTCAATATCTCCATTGCGAATGACATCTGCTAACTCCTTGTAAGAGTTAACTGTAACATCTTTAATGTATTTTGAACTATCCATAAACATTATATATAATTAAAAATTTAAAAATATGTCTAAATCATAAATTTTAATAAACAAAAATTACATTGGTTTATTAAAAAAACTTTGTTAATAAATAAAAAATATTTTAACTAGAATCAACGCCCCCATATAACTAAAAATTACATATATATTAATCAAGCAATTAAATTTTTAAATAAATAAAAACAATTCATTATTATGAACCCACCCAAATATATCTCATATGACAATGTTGATTTAGACGAACCCAATAACTTAAAGTATCCAATTCCAGATAAATTGTACAAATACACTAGAATACATAATGCTAAAGATTTACTATATGACAATATTATTTATTTACCAGAAATTACTGAATTAAATGATCCTTATGAAGGAGAATTATTATATAATTATGAATTATTGGAAAACACATATTTTAAAAGTAAAAAAGAAGAATTTGATAAAGAGATTTTAGGTGAAACTGGAGAGGATTATGAAAAAGATGATTTATATTTTACATTACGTGAACGAGTTTTAAAAAAGCAATCCAAAACATATCTTGAAGAGTTAAAAAAATATTTGCATGAGGGAATTTATTTTATATGTTTATCCTCAACAAATAAATCAAACTCATTATGGGCTCATTATGCCAACAATCATAAGGGCATTTGTATTGAATATAATTTAAACCATCCCAATTATAAATATTTTAGAGATTTATGTTTCAAAGTAGAATATGTGAAAAAATCAGATGATACAAAGGAATTAAAAACCCATATTAAAAATAATAATTAAAAATCTTGAAAGCAACCCAATACCAAAAAATAATACCTCTAATGATGAAATTATTGAAACTATTTTAAACAGATTCCCCAAAGTAGTAGTGGAATTGAAAGAATTAGATTTTGAAATTCAAAAAGAATTAGATGTTAAAAAACTATTGAAAGCATTATTAGGCATATATTATGAAAATATAAAAGCTGAAGAACCTGTTGAATCTTATGCTGGTATAGCAAGCCAAATTGATTTGTATATAAAAGACATAAACTACGGTATCGAAATAAAGCTAGCAAAAAATAGCACCCAACAAAGACAGATTGTTGAACAAATTAATGATGATATTCTAAAATATCAAAAACTACCAAACTGTGAAAAAATATACTTCTTTATTTACAATCCAGAATTTTTAATAACAAATAATGCAAGTTTTGATGATTTACCTCCAAAAGCAGGAAATATTGAAATTAAAACAATTGTTACTCCAAATTTTAATTATTCATGAAAGAGTTAATTCGAATCAATATATTGATAAAATGACTTTAAAATCAAATATTTTCAAAAAAGATGAAGAAATATTTAAAGGAATAAAAATTGAAAAAGTTATGGGAGGAGATGGTGAAACTTTTTCAGGCATTGTTTATTTAGTAAATTTAAAAGAAGAAAATGAATATCTTGCTATAAAAACATTACAACATGAAGTTTTAACTCTTGAAGATTATGAAAAATTTAAAAAAGAAATTATTCCATGGATATTACATTTTAGACATCCATATATTGTTGAAGCTTATTCACTAGAACTTGATGATAATAAGCGCCCTATTTTGATTATGGAAGCAATTATCCCTGATGAAAAAGGAAGAATGCACTTATCAGATTTTATAGATGAAGACTTAAATATTAAACAAATTTTAACATGGTCAATACAAATTTGCCAAGCCATGGAATTTATAAACAATAAGGGATATACTCATGGGGACATCCATTCTGAAAATATCTTAATTAAAGATGGAAATGTTAAAATCACTGATTTTGGATTATCAGAATTAATTGAAAACATAAAAACAGAACAAGCAATTACTTTAAATAAACTTGATGAATCAAATCTTTCTCACGACATATTTACATTTGGAAAATTAATGTTTGAAATGATTACTACTGCAAAATCTCAGTATTTTGCAAGTGAAAAAGAGATGGAAAAATATGAAAATTCTGAGTTGCATGATATTGTTGATAAGTGTTTAAATGAAAATCCCAAATTAAGATTCAAATCATTTAAAGAAATAGAAGAATCATTAAATGAAATTTATTTTGAAAAATATTCACAAAAAATTGACGCTCCTGATTACGCAGAAACCAATGAATTAGGAAATGCATTTAAAGCACATTTGTATGCTCAATTAGGCGATGTTAAAAAATGTAAGAAGTATTATAATAAAGTTATAGATAAATATCCTCAAGAACCCATTATATTCCAATATGGGAAAGATTTAATTAGCTTAAATCAGAATGACGATGCCTTGAAAATCTTTAACTTTTTACTTGAAAATAATGAAAACTTGAACTTGGATGAACTATACCACAATATCGGCAATTGTTTTGAAAGAAAGAATCAATCATATAATGCTTTAATTTATTTTAAAAAAGCAATTAAAGAAAATGATGAAAATTTACAAGCTCATCTAAATCTAGGTCAAATATACATTAGATATGGTCTATACGAACATGCGTTCGATCAGTTTGAAATTGTACTTCAAAAAGAAGAGGATAACGAATTAGGATTATTTTATATGATGCAACTATATGATTTTATAGGCGATGCTGAACAATCCAACAAATATTTATCAGAATTGGAAAAACTGCCCCATAATTTATATATTGAATATCAATTAGGAGTTTTTAATAGAAAATCAAATTTGAATAAGTTTGAAAATTCCATGAAAACAGTTGAAAAACAATACTATTTTAATATTCGTACATTATATAGTCGATTGAAAAATGAATTGATGCATAAAAATCTAAAAGGATCTAATGAAATATTCAAGGAGATTATAACCACTTATCCCAATGATGTTGAAGAATTAGTTAACTTTTGTAATTTATTTTATGAATATGGGTTCGTGGGTGAATGTATTACTAATTTAGATTCGCTTTTTGAATATGCAGATGATTCAATGAAAAATGAATTAATTTTTCAAAAAATCATTTATTTAAGTAGAAATGATAAAAAACAAGCCATCGAATTATGTAAACATTTATTGAATAAGAATATTGATGATGAATTTAAATCTGATATATGGCAAACATTGGGAAATATTATTGGTATTGAAAATAAAGAATGCATAAAATGTTTTTTAATCTCATTAAAGTATAATCCTAAAAATACTTTAAATAATGTTAAATTAGCGGCATATTCCAATATTAATGGAAATGATAGAAAGTGTAGGAAATATTTGGATAAAGGGCTTGAAATAAACCCAAATGATTATTATTTAAATTGTATGGATGCATATTATTACTATGGTAAAGAAAAATATGAGCAAGCTCTTGAAAGATTCAATAAATGTATAAAGTTACAGCCATCCTCAAAATTATATCATTTTATATCAAAATGCTTTTACGAACTGAATAAACCTGTCGAAGCATTATTTTATTTAAATCTTGCAATTAATATCTCAAATCAATCCGATTTAACTAAATTATCTTCATATATTGCATATTATATCCAATTTCAAAAGTTTCTTTATTATGACTTTTAGCAAATAGTAATGTTTTCATATCATAATAGACTATGTAAAATTAGAAAAAGATTGAAATATAAAGAATAAATAATATAACTCATCATATTTCTAAAGATATAATCTTAATACTTCATTTAATTAATTATCAAATTTAATATTTTTAAAAATGTATTCCATCAATCTCATAGCATTATCTAAATCATCATCAGATAATAAATCATATGGATTATAATCTGCAGTACTTCTAAGTTGAGATAATTTGAATAATCTTTGACTGATTTTAGATTTGCCTTTTTCTTTCAAAATATCTCTAACTTGTTTATGTTCAGAAACAAATTCTTCACCATCAATATCACAATCTTCTTTAGATTTAACTTTAAAATTAAATTTATCTAAAAGCCATTCACTAATGTATAAATAAGAACTATAATAACAACGATTAATTATTGTACTATATACACAACGATCATCACAATCATCTGGAATTAAATCACTTTTCTTTGAATATAATTCCTTTGTGAATATGTATAATTGATATTGAGGGTACTTTTGGATATTGATAAATATACCCCCAAGATTATTTTAATATTATATATGAATCTTTAAATAAATCAAACATTTTATTAATTTTACAAAAATGTTCCATATGATTAATTATTTCATCATAATAATACTCTTCATCATCTAAATTTAAATGGTTAGGTGAAGAAATTTCAAAAACATTTTCAGGAATATCTCCTTCATAAACAATTTTTGAAGAAATATATTTAAACCCATAATGATTAGAAACATCTTTAAGTTCATTAATAAACTTAGTTTTATTGCTTTCAAAATTATTTTTTGAAACATTGAACTTATTTTTAACCCAATTCAATCCATCAAAAAGATTTTTATCAAATACTTTAGATTGTGAATTAACTAATAATAACTGATTGTCTACCATTAAAATCACCACAAGATTATTTTAATGTATTAATGATTTTAGACATGTGATTATAATCATTTTGAATATCAATTAAAACAATGTCATTTTTAATTTCATCATCATTCCTATGAGTTAATTGGATAATATCTTCAGTAATGTCTTCTTTCTGTATTGCAAAAGCAATACCTACTGGAAAAACATCCAAATCTCCAAAGTTATCATCAATTTTATTTAAAAATTCTTCTTTGAATATACTTTTAAGAGATACTCCTTCTTTAAGAATTTTTAAACATTTAATATCTTCTTCCATCATATCACCTTTATAAAAAAAAGTTAAATAGACATATTCAAAAAAAAATTTGAATTACAAATATACTATAAATTATAATTTACAATACATATAAACTTTTTCCAAATTTAATTTTACTACTTAACTTTATCTATACATTTATTATGAATCCACTCACGATGCTTTCCAATAGCTACACGAACAATAACATCAATCAAATCAACTTCATCAATCTGTTTGAAATAATATTCAGCCGGTTCTTCAAGCATCTGCCTTAAATCATAAAAAGGTCTTGGTTTGACAGCATCCGGATGCATCAATCCATATTTTTTCAACAATTTAACATTTCTGTTTCGTATTTCTCCAGTCCGGATTTCTGCACCTTGGTAGCAACGGTCTTTTCTTTTTTATCAAAAATCTTAGCAATTTGAGATGAATCGATTAAAATACTAGATTCAATTAAAAGCAATGTTATTTCATGCCCTTTAACTGTTATTGTTGTTGGATGTGAATTTTCACTATCCAGTATTAATTTCATTTTACTGCCTCAATTATATATTACAATCCCTATTTAAAATATGTTTAGCTAGGAGAATTAACTCCCAACTATTTAAGCCCTGAACTTACCTTTAATAATCCTATTAGGTGCATTCATCAAAACACCGACTGAGGTAAGTATGAATAGCTTTGTATACATCGGCAGTTCATCCCTGATGTCCTTGCGCATGAATTCAATCAATGGATAGAAATCATACACATCACCATCAGGTCCGAGTGGTGCAACAGTTGTTCCTGTTATCTTTGAGTACAGTAATTTCATTCCCGGATTTTGATAGTCCATACCGATGTATGTTTTCTCAACAATTTCAGATCCACCATCACAAACAGCAGTTCCAAGTAAATCAATATTGTCAATACCATAATATGATTTAATTGCCTCTACAGGTTCGACCTGCCTGTTGCTTGCAAACATGGCTGACTTTAATGTGGTCAATGACTTATAATTGACTGCCATACTGTTCAGGTTACAGAAGCTTCCCGTTAACTCCTTGAATTTCTCCTGAGCTTTTAAAATGGTAACACCACTGTCATCACTGGAACTATGATTGTATGTTGCCACCTTATCGTTGTTTAGAATCATGTTGATGGCAGCCTGCTCAATGCTTCTGCCAATCAATATCCCAACATCCTGAAGCATGTCATGAACGCTTATCAAGTTAGAGTCAAGCATCTGCGCTGAGACATTCAAAACACCGCCGATTGTATCTATTGATACTGTATCACTTACTGGTTTCCTCACGTTCAGTTCCTGAAGCGTTGCTCCCGGTGCAACATCTTTTGCTTCACCTAATTGGCCTTTTGCTATTATCTCATCGATATTTACGCGCTGGGACATGTAAGTGTAATATTGGGAGTTCTCTTCAATTTCCTGTTTTGGAATTAACCTTGTGAATTTCATCCATTTGGCTGAAGTGTCTGCCACGATTTGTGCCATCACTTCGTCTTGAACTTTAGCATTGTTTCCTTTAGTTAACATTAATATCACCT
>NZ_CAMHFP010000041.1 GCF_946184425.1 uncultured Methanobrevibacter sp.
CCCGGAAGTTTGTTTGTTGAGAAAAGAAATGGTAAATTTTTATGCCCAGTAAAGGACAATCAAAAAGACAATAATGATGCAATCTGCCATTTATGCCTGGCCGAACAAACACCCGACATTTAGGAGATGAACGCATGAACATTTGTTTATATGGATCAGGAAGCAGGAAAATAGATGAAATTTATACAGATAACGCATATGAATTAGGATGTGAAATTGCCAAACGTGGACATACTTTAGTATTTGGTGGTGGAGACACTGGAATGATGGGATCATGTGCAAAAGGAGTTCATGACAATGACGGGAAAACAATTGGAATAGCACCGGAATGGATTGGAAATTTTGAACCACTATGTGAAAAGTGCAGTGAGTTCATTTATGCCAACACAATGGATGAGAGAAAAAACAAGTTTTTGGAACTCTCCGACGCATTTATAATAACTCCAGGAGGAATCGGCACATTGGATGAATTTTTTGAAATAATAACACTTAAAAAACTGAAACAACACGATAAAGAAATAATCGTCTTTAATATCAATAATTTCTTTAATAAAATGTTTGAAATGATTGACGAAATGGATGAAAAGGGATTTCTCTACAAGCAGGAAGAAATCTTTAAAAAAGCCAATGCCATCGATGAAATTTTTGAAATTTTATAGATTAACCATCATATCGCAATTAAGTTTTGACAGCACAATATTAAAAATAAAATTTATATATTAAACAGTTTAATTATTATAATAAAAAATCAAAATTGATGATATCATGAAAGTTACTTTTCTCAATCCCCCTCAGACAAATTCCAAATATAAATTTCTAGGCGTTGTAGCACCATCACTAGGTATAGGTTATATGTCCGCCGTTTTAGAACAAAATAATATTGATGTTGACGTATTAGACGCCTCCGCATTGGAATTAACTTACGATGAGATTGGCGAAGAAATTTTAAAAAGAAATCCAGATATTGTATCTATTAGTGCTTTAACACCTACAATCGGTGTTGCTCTTGATTCAGCAGATAAAATAAAACAAGTCAAACCGAATACCATAATTGTTTTAGGGGGTTACCATCCCACATTTGAATTTCAAAGTGTTTTAGAAGAAGAGAGCGTTGACGTTGTTGTAAGGGGTGAAGGGGAGTACACTTTACTTGAACTTGTTCAAACAATAGAAAATAATGGAGATTTGAAAAAAGTTCAGGGGTTAGCTTTTCATGATAAAACTGACAATTCATTAGTTGTTACCCCAGACCGACCGATAATTGAAAATTTGGACGAATTACCTTTCCCGGCTTTTCACTTGTTTCCAATGGAGAAATATAGGATTTTGAATATCACCACCAATGTTGCAACTATTATTACTACCAGAGGCTGTCCGATGCAATGTTCCTTTTGTTCATCAGCCGCCCTTCATGGACATAAATTACGCAGAAGGTCTGTGGAAAATGTAGTGGATGAAGTGGAAATGAGATTGAAGGAGCAAAATATCGATACAATAGCATTTATGGATGATACATTCACTTTAAATAAACGCTTTGTAAGAGAATACTGTTCCGAAATTAAACGACGTGGTTTAAAATTTTGGTGGGGATGCACATCTAGAGTCGATACACTTGATGAGGAATTATTACAAACCATGAAAGATGCCGGTTGCATAACCATTTTTATGGGTGTTGAAAGTGCAGACCAACAGATGCTTGAAAAAATGAACAAAAATATTACCGTTACAAAAACGGAAAATGCATTTAAACTCGCTCGAAAAGTAGGAATAAGAACTATAGCCTCCTGTGTTATTGGAATGCCAGAGGATACCCATAAAAGCATTAATCAAACAATTGATTTTGTTAAAAAATTAAACCCAAATTATGCATTATTTAGTCTTGCTACACCCTATCCTGGAACTCGTTTTTATAATGAAACTTTTAAAAAGAATTTAATTAAAATTAAGGACTGGTCCAAATTTACACTTATCGATCCAGTTTTAGAAACTATTGACTGTTCCAGCCAGGAACTTCGAAAAATTCAGAAAAAAGCATTTCTAAAATTTTATTTAAGGTTAGGTTATCTTATCCGCCAAGTACCAGATGACGGTTTTATTTTATTAAAGACAGTTTTTGGTGTTTCAAAGCAAATTTTATCCAAACAAACAAACGGAAATACAAATTATAATAAAACCAATATTAACAAAAGCAAATAATATTTTAAAGGTTAACATCAATACTGATGAACAGGGAGCAAAATTTAAAAATATAGAAATACTTTTTAAGAAATTCCAATCAATATTTAATGTGTTAATTATGATAAGCGATACTGAAGCTCTAAAAATAGCCGAAAAAGTTGAAAATGCAAATAACTTGGACATTAAAAAAACAATTGAAAAAGCAGCAACTGCAGGGTATTTAGGCGAAGAGCACTTTTACTGTACCGTCCTTGAAGAAGGAGGGTTGACATATACTGTTCCTGAAATATTGGGAGACCGATACAAATCCCATCCTCTTGATAACCTTTATTTTGATATTATTTCAAAAGCTTTAGACCTTGATGGAATTTACATCTCCCTAGGATACTGCGCATCCAATCTAATAATACAGGATAATGAATACGAACAAATAATTGAATATGACGATTATGATTTAGATAAAGATGAATTAGAATATATGGTCGAATATAGCTTAATCACTGCAGGTTGCCTTAAAAAATTCAAGATTTATGCAGAAGAAGGTATTGCATCACCAAGGCGGACAGACGATCTCGGACTGATGATAAACATATTCGACGGAGATTATAAGGCATTTTTCGCTTTAAGGTCAACCGACCAATGCATGAGCAGCTTTAGAGTCCTTCCGCTTAAAGACGACTATCCGAAGGAACACCTGTTATCCTTAAAGAATCCCATAAACAAAATATTAATTGAAATGATAGGCGAAACCATAATTACAAAATAATCCCCAACAACCATAAAATTACCATTGAAAAGAAAGACAATTTGCTTTTATATTGAAAAATTCCATTTTAACCTAATTATTTATAAATATTATGAACTGCCTTGCACTAAACGAACATTTAATCATTATTCATCTTTTTAATCAGTCTTAAAAATAGTATTGCAAAAATAATTCCACTACCCCAAACAAAAACTTTTCTTACAATGCCCTCGAAAGATAAATCCACAGGAATTCCACTGGAAATATTACCTCCAGTGATAATAAATCTCAATACTACATAACACACTACCAATATACAAACATATGCAAGAAAACCCTCTTTTCTTCTAATTTCAAAAAATAGAACTTTATTTAACTGGTCCGGAAACACAAACAATAACTGGAATATGAATGTTAAAACAAATAGTACAATTGCCAAGATAGAATCTGAATTCATCAAATTATACGCAGCTAAATAGCCATAAATTCCCAAGCCTAAATTTAATAATCCATAGCAACTAGGATGATATCCTAAAATGACCTCCTCCCCTTCAATGGAACTGTTATCATTAAAAACATCTGTCCTAAAAAACAAAGCTATAAACGGAAGTAAGAATGCAAAGCTAATGAAAAAACCCTTAGTTAAATTATCAAGTATAAATCCAACAATCAATATAATAAAAACAAGACCAGGAATAAGATATGCAAGACTTTTTGATATAAACTGATATGTGGAACCAAATCTAATATCTGAATAGAAACCATATTTTTCATTAATTTTGGAATAAAACATCAAAGGATAAAATAACCCAAGATAAAATACAAGTACTCCAAATAACAGCAATAGTACTCTCCAATCATGACTATCCACATACATCCATAACAAAATTAATGTCACAAAAATTGTAAGTGGGGCTATTATTCCAATTTTTTCCTTAACCGATAAACTTTCAATATCAGTTAAAATAAAATATCTGAAAAAAAATCTAGAAAATTTAGAATCTCCATCCATATAATGCCACACATAAGTGTTTATGTAAAGTAAATATACTTTACATATTTCAGACATATAAATTTTACTTTAAGTTTAATTAAGTTACTTTAAACTTTTTCCAAGTTCATAAGCTTCATCAGGATATTTTGAAAACTCAGTCATTGAAGGTGTGCCGCAGCCATAACCTAAAACTCTTCCACAATCAACAAGATTAAGATATCTAACCAAAGTGTCATAATGAGCTTCCAAAGCATCAAATGTCCAGTCATCACTGTTATATGCAACAGTCAGAAGCACAGACTTCATATGTTTTTGCTGGATTGAAAAATTTCTTGAGCAGAACCTGTCGATTAATGTCTTCAATTGGGCAGACATTCCATAGTAATAGAGAGGAGTTACAAAAACAAGCATGTCCGCATTAAGAATTTTTCCACGAAACATATCCATATCATCATCTAGCACACAATCACCCTCATAACCGCAATGCACACAGCCTATGCAAGGACCAATATCGCAATGAGCCGCATCAATCTCTTCAATGGTATGGCCGGCTTCACGGGCGCCATTAATAAAATTTTCTGCAAGCATATTTGAAGAACCGTTTTTGTTTGGACTTCCTTTTAAAACTAAAATTTTCATGTTAAAACCTCAAATATAATTTTATAGATTAATGTATATATGTTAATTCAAGGAGGATTAAAATGAAAAGTAAAATATTACTTACAGCAATAGCCATTTTGATATTGGCATGCAGCATTACTGCAATTTCAGCAGAAAAGACAACATATGACGGGCATTCCTTTGAAATTCCTGAAGGGTACAAAAATTTAAATTCAACTGATGAACAGTTAATTTTAACCAATAACGAAAAGCAAACAAGATTTTATACGAGTTAAGTATTTACTCATTGAATGAATTGAATTGCAGCAAATTAAATGAAGATATAAAAGGGGAACTTCTAAAAAGTTATAGCAATAGCTTAAACCTCAATTAAATTATCCACATAATCACCGAAATATTTTTTAAAAATCCTTACTATAGGTCCTATTATGAAAGCTGAAAGCACTGTTCCTTCACGAACCCCCGCAAGATAACCTAAAAATATTATTGACAATACAACGGCAGTCACTACAAATGAGACATCACAATATGGCTTCACTTTTCCAAATTCTTTTTTTAAGGTTTTTGAAATTGCAACAATGAAACCATCACCTGGAATGAAAACTACCTCTGTTTTAACCTCAAGTAAAACTCCAAAAGCCATTACAACACAACTCATCAACAGAACAACAACCTGAGAAACATAATCTGCAGGATTTATGAAATTTATTAGCATCAGTGAAAAATCGATAAATACAGAAAATATTGTTCCAATAACAATCTGGAGAAACTGACGTTTTTCAAATCCCTCTCTTAAAAGAATAATCTGTATTGCAATTAATATAATACTGAATATGAAACTTGTTGTTCCAACACTCAGGTTTGTAATTAAACTTGAAACATATGGAATGCAAATCAGAGGAGAAGTTCCAAGATTAGCCTTAATTGATAATGACGCTCCAAGAGCGATTATGAATAATGATATTAAATAAATGATATATCTCTTGAATTTTTTTACATTAACATTCATATCAGATAATATACTTTTAAAAATATTTAAATATTTCCTAGGAAAGATTATATCATAATGAAATTTAGAAACATATCAGACCTTACAGACAACGACTTAAAAGAAACACCATTCGAATTTCTAATTATGAAATTGAATGACATTTGTCTAATCAGCTTGAATAAAAAATTGAAAGCCCTTGATTTGACAATCAATCAAGCAAATTTTTTGGTGGTTATCAATACCGAAGAATGTCTGCCACAATCATACATTTCACAGCTGCTCAATATCCGTGGTGGAAGCGTCACCAAGGCATTGAAAAGACTTGAAAGCAAGGGCTTTGTCGAAATAAACCCAAATCCTGAAAACAAAAGTAAAAATATAGTAAAAATTACTGAAAAAGGACGTGAAGTAACAGAAAAATTCATTAAAACAATTAATGAAATAGAAAACAATATATTTGATGACTTTACTTATGACGAAAAAGAAAAATTAAAAATAAATCTAAGAGACTTATCCAAAAAATATTATCAGTTAGAAAATCAGTGAATTTAGAAAAAAAAGAAAATTTAAAGATAATTTGAAATTATCTTATTTTTTAATTGAAGCAATTGCGCTTTGTGCACCTTGTTTTACATAACCGCTTTCATCATCAAGCAATTTTTCAAGTGCAGGAATAGCTCTTTCATCATCCAAGTTACCTAAAGCCCATGCAGCAGCTCCTCTAACTCTCCAATCTCCATCATCCAAAGTTGCAATTAAAGGTTCTACAGCAGGTTCGCCCATACGGCTTAAAGCAGTGGATGCTTCTCTTCTGACTAACTTATTGTTGTCATTTAAAGTTTCAATTAATGCAGGAATAGCCTTAGGATCATTAATTGCACCTAATAATGTAGCTGCATTTAATCTTATTTGTTTTTTTCTGTGAGATAATGCATCAATTAATGGATCTAATGCTTCATCAGCTCTTAATTCTAATTCTCCAACTGCATCTTCAACAACAAAATCATCTTTGTCGTTTAATAATTCAATCAATTCATCGATACTTCTTTCCATTTCAATCCCTCTTAAACTCAATAAGGAAAAATTATTGATATTTTTGTAGTTATTATAATATTATGTTTTGCCATATATAAAAGTATTTCGATAGTATACGAACAAAATTATTTTGACTACTATTAAATAGCATAAAATTAATATTATTAATATACGAACAAAATTGTATTAAGGGAAAATAATGTATAATATTGCAATAATCGGCGGAGATGGAATAGGAAACGAAGTAATGGATTCCTGCGAATATTTACTTGATAAATTAGACTTAGACTTTAGTTTTGAATATGGGATTGCAGGATTTGAGTGCTTTAACAATACTGGAAGCACCCTACCTGAAGAAACAATAAAGATAGCTAAAAAAAGTGATGCCGTTTTATTTGGAGCATCAACATCAACACCAGGTCAACCAAGCCCCATAATTAATTTAAGAAAAGCATTGAATGTTTATGCCAATATCAGACCAATTAAATCCTACAAAGGTGTGAACTGCATACGTGATGATATTGATTTTGTAATTGTAAGGGAAAATACCGAAGGCCTTTACTCACAGGTGGAATACGGTGATTGCGACAGAATGATTGCCGAAAGGCACATAACAAAAAAGGCATCCAAGAGAATTTCAAAAGCTGCCTTCAACTTGTGCATCAAAAGGGGACAAAGCAAGGTTACATGTGTCCACAAGGCCAATGTACTAAAAAAGACCGACGGAGTATTCCGGGAAAGTTTTTACAATGTAGCAAAACAATATCCCCAAATTGTCTCACAAGACTATTATGTCGATGCAATGGCAATGTATCTGATTACACAACCCCAAAACTTTGACGTGATTGTTTCAAGCAATCTTTTTGGAGACATATTGTCTGATGAAAGTGCCGGCCTGGTTGGAGGATTGGGTCTTGCACCATCCGGAAATATCGGAGACAATAACGGATTATTTGAACCTGTTCACGGATCTGCACCGGACATTGCGGGAAAAAATATTGCAAACCCCTGTTCAATGATTCTATCCGCTTCCATGATGCTAGACTATCTGGGAGAATGGGAAATCTCAAACGACATTAAAAAAGCCGTCGAAAAAGTAATTGCCGACTGTAATATCAGAACTCCAGATTTAGGTGGAGATTCATCAACAATGGATGTTACAAAAGCTATTGTGAAGGAGTTAATTTAAATGTTAAACATTACCACTTTTTTAGATGCAAATTCAAAACGCCTGGACAAGGATGTATTATACAATCCAACAACAGGGAACAAATTCAATTCCCAAGAAATTTTATCCATCATTTCAGAAATCGGACGTGACTTGAAAAATTCCGGAGTGAAAAATGGAGATCGAGTTTTAATTTATCTGAAAAACTCAGAAGAGTACTTGTTTTCACTTTTTGCAATCTGGAGAATAGGAGCAATTGCCATTCCAACAAATATAGTAATGACTGCTTCTGAGCTTGAATATATCGCAAGTGACTCAAAAGCCAAATTAATGATTTGTGATGAAAAGTCAAAAAATCTGATTGACATCAACACATATATTCCAAAAAATATTATAGACCATAAAGATTGCGAGGTATTGCCTGCTGAAAATACCGATTGGGATGACTTATGCCAATTACAGTACACCTCCGGAACTACAGGTAAGCCAAAAGGTGCAATGCTCACACATGGAAATTATTTCAGTGCAATCCACAATGAATGTGACGTTCTAACCCTAAAACAGGACGATGTTTTTTTAGGAATTTACCCAATGGCACATGTAGGTTTATCCTGGGCGATTTCAGCATTAAGGGCAGCGGCTTATTATATTCTAATAGAACAGTTTAATATTGATGAATATCTGGAGTTATGTGAAAAAGAAAAAGTTACAGTACTAACCGGAATGCCACCTGTAATCCATTCCCTGACAACAATGGATGCCCGTAAACATTTAAGAACTGTTCGTGAAATCATATCCGGAGGAGGTCCTCTTCACAAAAAGATATGGAAAGATTTCCACCAAACTTACCAAATCCCAATCATTAACGCTTACGGACTGTCCGAAACTATCGTTATCGGAACTGGGACTGTAATCAGACCGGAAGATTACTGGGAAGCAGACCGTTTTGAGAGTGTTGGCCACCCAGTATGCTTTTCTGAAGTTAAAATCGTTGATGAAACAGACTCTTCAAAGATTTTGCCTCCATATGACCAGGGCGAAATTGCCCTCAGAGGTCCAGCAGTAGCTAAGGGTTACTGGGGAAATGAAGAGAAAACAAAATCTGCATTTTTAGATGATGGATGGTTTTTAACAGGAGATATAGGATATCTTGATGATGACAACCGCCTGTTCATTACAGACCGTAAAAAGGACATGATTGTAATGAGCGGATGGAAAATTTATCCAACCGAAGTTGAAGAGGTTCTGATAAAATATCCTGCTGTAAAAGAAATAGCTATTTTCAGCATTAACGATTGCCACAGAGGCGAAATCCCCGTTGCAGCAGTTGTGTGGAAAAATGAAGCGGATGATGAAGGACTAATCAGATATGCACGTGAAAACTTATCCAGATATAAAGTTCCCAAAAAGATATTCACTCTTGATGAGCTTCCAAGAGTAAACGGCTGGAAATTACTTAGAAGAGAACTGCGGAAAATGTTTAAGGAGTGAAAAATGAGTATAACCTACAAAAATACTCACAACTTTTCAAAAAGAGAACTTGAAGAGCTATTTCTATCAGTTAAGTGGTCTTCTGGAGAATTTCCTGAAAAGCTGGTAATTACTATGAGAAATATCAATTGCGTTTACTCCGCATGGGATGGTAATGAACTGGTTGGATTGATTTCAGCCATGGATGACGGCATAATGAATGCTTATATCAATTACCTTCTTGTTAAACCAGAATATCAACTTAAAGGAATCGGAAAAACATTGGTTGAAAAAGTCAAAAAGCACTACAAGGATTACCAAAGAATAGCTGTTATTACCATGCATGAAAAAAGCAGATTCTATGAATTTTGTGACTTTGAAAAAAGAGAAGATAAAGTCCCATTATTTCTAACGGAACTGAAAGATTAAAAAAAACCAAAATTATTCAAAAATCATTGTTCCAATACCATTGGTTGTAAAAATTTCATAAAGCATAGCATGCTCTATTCTTCCGTCAATGATATGGCATGATTTAACACCATTTTCAATAGCTTTCACACAGGTTTCGATTTTTGGAATCATTCCACCAGTGATAATTCCTTCTTCAATTAAACCTGGAACTTCTGAGATCCTGATTTTTTGAATTAATGATGAAGGGTCTGAAGGGTCTCTTAAAACACCTCTGACATCGGTTAAAATGATTAATTTTTCTACATCCATTGCACCTGCAATTTCACCTGCAGCAGTATCAGCATTCAAATTCAAACTGTGTCCATCTTCATCAATACCAATTGGAGATATTACTGGAGTTACATCATATTCCAAAAACATTTCCAATAATTCAGTATTGATTCTTTCAACCTCTCCAACAAAACCCAAATCAACAATTTCCTCATCGATTTTACTGGCCGGTTTTTTATGAGCATAAATCAAACTTGAATCTTTACCGGATAAGCTTATTGCATCACCGTCATGCTTAATAAGTTCTGAAACAATCTCAGTTGAGATTTTACCTGCAAGAACCATTTCAATGATTTCCATTGTTTCCTCATCAGTGACTCTTAAACCTTTGATGAACTTTGATTCTTTTCCCAGTTTTTCCATGGATCTTGAAATTTCAGGACCTCCACCATGTACAATAATAGGTTCCATTCCTACGTATTTAAGCAATACAACATCACGGGCAGTAGATGATTTTGCCTTGTCATCTATCATCGCATGACCGCCGTATTTTATTAAAATCTTTTTACAATAAAATTCTTTAATAAATGGTAACGCTTCAACTAAAACATCAATATCAATCATTTTATCACTACATTAAATATTCATTTTTATCATTTATAAGTTTTTGAGTAAAAAAGAGCATACACTATTATTTATATGTTCACAAACCATATTCATTAGTATGTCTGATATGAATAGTCTAAAATCATACCTTAAAAAGTTAGGTGCAAGTAAAATTGGCTTTGCTGACGTTGAAGGTCTGGCCAGTGAATTCATTGATTTGCCCAATGCCATCAGCATTGTTTTAAAGATTCCCAAAGAAACAATACAGCTGGTCAAAGACGAAAACTATGAAGAATACTGGAAAAATTTTCATGGTCAAATTGACATATTGACCGATATTGCCCTTAAAGGTGAAAAATACATTAAAAGTTTAGGATACGATGCATTCGGACTGACAATGACTCGAAACGAATGTGACATGAAAAAACTGTTAAGCATATTGCCCTATAAAACAATTGCAACAAAATCCGGACTTGGGTGGATTGGACGCTCTGCACTATTTGTCACCCCAGAATACGGTTCAGCTGTTGCACTGGGCGCTATTTTAACCGATATGCCGCTTGATTTTGGAACACCTATTACAGATTCTCAGTGCGACGAATGTAGAAACTGTCAGGACGCCTGCC
The DNA here is from genome assembly GCF_946184425.1 of uncultured Methanobrevibacter sp. Taxonomy (GTDB): domain Archaea; phylum Methanobacteriota; class Methanobacteria; order Methanobacteriales; family Methanobacteriaceae; genus Methanocatella. Next base: position 11,116 of record NZ_CAMHFP010000041.1, read on the forward strand.
CAGTAGATGCGATAAATCCCCAAAAATGGAATGACAGATTAAACAGGGAAGATATCATTGATATTGAAACCTGCAGCGAATATATAATTGACCAGTATAAGGCAGGACTCGGATGCACAAAATGCATGAGCGAATGCAAACTCACACAAGAATATTTGAAAAGAGATTAATATGGCTTTTTTAAGACCTGCAGAAATTGACTAGGCAGAAGAAATCTTAAAGTTCTACCAAGATTTGATATGCGCCCTCAATAATAGTGAATTTAAACCAAAATGGAATCTTCAATATCCAAATTTGACTTTTATCAAAAATTCAATTGAAAAAAATGAATTATTCATTTACAAAAAAATGACACAATAATTGCAAGCGCTGTTGTAAATAATGAATTTCCCGAAGAATACGAAAAAATCAACTGGCTGATTAAAGCAGAAACTCATGAAATTACAGCAATTCATACTTTTGCAATTAATACTGATTTTATGGGTTTTGGAATTGGAAAAAAAAATATTCAATGAAATTAAAGAAAATTCATTGAAAAGAAATCAAAAAACTATTAGAATTGATGTGATTAATGAAAATGAAGGTGCACATAAAGTTTTTACAAAATTAGGATTTGAATATGTAGACGCCGTTGAAACATTTCATTATGCAGTAGGTGTAGAAAAATTTCACCTATATGAATTTCCATTAAAAAAGAGCAAGTAAAGCCCTTTTTTAATCATAACCCTCAGATTCCAGATAATCATCAATTGCATAGTTATCACCATATTCATAATGATCATAATAAGCACCAGGGTCAGTTCTGGATAATGTATATCTGTCAGGAACTACAGTATGATAATGACTGGATTGACTTGGATAATAGCTGGTGTAACCGGTAGGAGTATAAGTCAACTCAAAGCCCTCCCTATTAAGACCTAATATTTCATACATCACTTCAGATTCTGTGAAATTAACTTTATCCGTGCTTAACATGACTCCATAGACATAATTATTCTCATAGGAGTATTCGACAAAGCATTTACCCTCCACATCACCAATCAGATAAGTAGAAATGTATTGATTCACCTGCTCGTTTTTAATCCAATTATATTTGTCCGGCGTTGTTTTCCAGATTATGAAATAATCCTCATCACCATACAAACCAATATAAGTTATCTTTTTAGCATCAAAATAATTTATTTGACCAACAGAGGTATTGAATGAACCGTCCGAAATATTTTCTTCTTTAGTTTTTAAATTATACTTAAGAGTGACATTTAAAAAATCATCCCCTCCAATTTTTTCAAATACAACATCATCAAAATCTGCTTTAGGAGGATTTAAAAAAGAATGGATTCCAAAAAAAACAACCAGCACAACAATTATGAATATTAGGCCAAAAATTATTTTTTCATTTGACATGATAATATATTCACAAGTTATACTTAATATATTAATCTAAAAAAAAATAAGCAGGAGTTTAAAACTCCTATAATCCACATTTGAATTTGAATCTGTATTCCTGATTTACGATTTCCATTCCAATGAATGAACCTTCTAAAATATCTGCAACTTTTTGCAAGTCTTCTGCAGTTATTTCACTACCGTTTGCGATAGGTGAGAAAAATGTAATCTCATCATCAGTTATTAAGTAGTTTAAAAGTTTTGTGTTTTCTTTTTGGTATTTTTCGACAATTGCTAAGATTTTTTCTTCAATTTCTTTATCTAAGTTTGCCATATTATCACCTTTAATATTAATTAAATAATATAGTATATAAATTTTATGTAGATGTAGGTAACAAAAAAGTTACTTTTATTTGAAGCATCTAATTAAATTAAAGAAACCATCAAAGAAATTATATAATATAAAGTTAAAATATGAAATAATTTATAGATTTGTTAAGTAAATGCCAGTTGAAAAACTCCAGACAATCAATGTATAAACGGAAAGTCTTTCAAAAACAGGCATGTAAATACTTTTCATGTTGAAAAACATCACCCAAAATATAATTATCCCCATAATACCTAGAATTAAAGTTATTTTTTGATATTTGGCAAATTCCTCCATGGACCTTGAAATTAAAACAAGCATAATATTTCCTCCAAGTATTGCCATTACCGCACCAAGCGTATGGTAACCTGAAGTTAATGGATTACCCCCATGAATCAAACCAACGAGAATTACTCCCAACCCCGTGATTAACACAAAAACATTGACAATCACATTACGTTTAACTATACAATCATTAAATTTATAAAAATTTCCAAAAATCAATGTTAATCCAATTAAAATAAAAGCAGAATTCATCAACCAGAACAATGGAGAATTGGCGTTAGGAATTCCAAGTTCAGAGATTGTATGAAAAAAATAAGTATTGATTAAAGAAGCATTGAAAAAAGTTGCAGAAATAGCTTCAGCTAGAATATAGTAAATACTGCCTATTAAAAAGATAATTCCAGCAACTTTACACTTCATAATTTAAATTCCAAATTTTTTATTAAAGTATTTCTCTTTTAAGTCGAAATTAAGCTCTTCAATGTCTGCACCACCAATGGCCTTTTGTAAAGTTTTATAACAAGTCTTTTTAGGTACAGTAATACTTTTAATATGAGATTTAGCCCAGATTTTGTCAAATCTTTTCTTTAAATTACCTAAATCCACTTTTTCTATAACATTTTTTAAGTTAATTATGTTTGCTTCACTAATAACCTCATAACTGGCATATTCCTGTGCATCTAATGAAATTGGATTCAAACCTAATATATAGTGTTGTAAATCATAATCTAAGAAGGATTCATAATCCCCATCATATGCATAAACATGTGCCTTGGCAGATAAAGCAAGTCTGAACACTAAAAATTGATTATTGATTAATGCTCTTGACAATATTTCATCACAGAAGTTCAAACCGGTCTGAATAATATCTTCAGAAGATCCCGCGACAAATTTTTCATAGTCTTCAAAACTGAATTGAACAAGTGCAAACATGTATAAATCAATCCAAGCATTCTCATCCAAAAATTCATGTGCCTTATCAGTTAATTCCAAATCATCAGATTTATTAAAATCACTTAATGTTGCTTCACCGGATTCATCTTCACCATTTAAGACAGGTAAAACTCTTTCAACAAGCTCCTGTTTTTTACCGGAAACTTTTAAACCATTTTCTCTTAAAATATCCTTCAACTCAGCAACTGTGTATTTTTTAGATATTTCTTCAGCAGTTAATGAATCTTCACTAACTTCTTCACCGGAACTAAATTCACCTTCAAGATATCCTTCATCAACCAAATACTTAATACAATCTTCAGCAGATGGAAAAGTTCCGAAATTGCCCTCATTCAAAATATCTTCAAGTTCATAACCACTGTTTAAAAAATTTAAAACATTGAATACTTCTAATTTTTGTTCACTCACTTAAACACCCTTTTTCTTTAGTCAGCAAAATTTTAAAATTGCCAACAGTTATAATTAAACTCCCTATTAAGAAAGCATATAAATTTGAAATAAATATTAAGATAATGGCTATTCCCAAAATAGTTACCATTATCATTGATAATATATCTTTTTTTGTTATTTTAATATTTTCCTTATAATACTCATTATTTACCATAATTGAAACATAGAAAATAACTAGCGAAACAATCATTAAAACACTAGCAAATACTGGATTCACATCACCACTATGAATCAGCTCTAATGCAACAGTTACAAGATTGATACTTATCACAATGAAGTAATGGCTGAACATTAATCTTAATGATCTTTCAACACGCATATGCTCCATCAGATTATGAATCTGAACAACATATGAACCGAACATAGTTAAAACTATGAAAAATACTAAAATTGGAACAAATGTGAAATTTGAAACATCAAAAAAGTGAGTCAAACCAACGATTGCCTCACCAAATGTGATAATGGTCAAAAGTTCAAATCTCTCAACCAAATGCGGAAAACTAATAATACTCTTATCAAAGTGTCCTCTGATGAAAAACGGAAGGAATGCTCCTCCTAAAACCGCAATTACATCAATTATTATAATGTATTCCGCAGAAACATTGAGAAATATCGAAAGTATTGCAAGAAGATAAATCACACAGACAATTGATAATATTGAAATTGAATTACCTGCTGCTCCCTTTAGAGATTTTTCCCGTCTGGCCTGAATGGCATATAAAACCACAACAGTTAGAAGCATTATAAGCATTGCCAAGTTAAACGTGAATGACATGGACGCCCAATTGGGCGAAATGGTGTTTGCCATATAGATTACGGCAATCATATTTATGCAAACCAAAGCATAGTCATGCCATTCCCATTTACCATAACGATTCACATAATTTGTAAAGTAAAGCCAAGCCTGAAGAATTACAAAAGATGTAATCACATAAATAAAAAAGTTAGACGGTGCAATTATTCCATTTACCGGCTCTGAAACAATTGCAGTTAATTTTGATATTGCATATACAAAAATCAAATCATAAAACAATTCTATTAATTCAACAGGTTTAATCTTTACTTCCATGATATTAAATTATACTTTAAATGATATCTATTTTTTGTAAAAAAAAGAAAAATCGTTAAAACATCAACTGTTTTTCAGTCATTCCATTAATGGTTTAACACACGGACAAATAAATTTCAGACATATTTTTTCTGGAAAACACAGTATAATAAAAATGTGCAAAACCAAAACTAAGAAAATAAAATTTTAAAAAAAAAACAAATTAAGGATTGCACGCCTCATCAGCGGCACCCATAATCACTTTGATTTCATCGGAAATATTTATCTCTGAAATCTTTTTTGGAGAATCATATTTAGCAGAATAATAAGCCTGAGCATAATTCATTGTAACATACATTACATCCTTAAAATCAACTATAAACTCTTCTTCAGGTATTTTGTTTAAAATATCAATTAATTCTATTGCAATTTCACTTGTTTCCAAATCTTCACCAAATTCAGCACCCACATTAATTAACATGTTTACACCTACAATAATATTTAAAATTAATCATTAATATAATTAGACAATATGAAAACATGCCCCCAATGTAAAAAACCATTAAAAAAAGTATTTCACGGTGAACCCGATGATGAATTGGCTATTGAATCATTGACAAATGAAATAATAATCGGAAACTGCTGTGAAAGTAACTGCAATTATTATTGCGAATATTGCGACGAATTTTTCTGTTTATGAATTTTATCAATCAAGACCCAGCATGTCCCTGTCAGGATCGGCATTTTTGAAAAGGTTAATTTTGACATCACTTTTCCATGTGAACTTCAGAAGCCCTCCATGAATTATTGATAAATCATCATCCGAAAAACCATCCAAATAGTAAATTTTACCCCTATGACCCACATTCATCATGAACCTGATTAAATGTCTGTGAACCATGACTGAAAAAGGCTTATACACAACAATGTCATCTGTAATGTATTCAACCAACTGATTTATTTCAAAAATGTCCGGAGTTAACACTTCAACATCACAGTTGGGAAATTTTTCAGAAATTATTGAATTGTAATCCACAATATCACCTAGTAAATAATTTAATTGTGACACCTATTAAAATTATGGTAACTTAAAAATATTGTTATATACATTCAATATTGATTTAACAATGTAAAATTGATTTAAAATATAACATACTAATTTATAAATCTTTGATTCATATATACAAACTATAAAACAAATTATACAGGCTAAATTATGAATAAAAAAGATTTTGATTTAAGAGTGAATGTTATCCAAAAAACATTCAATGACATGAGAAAAATAAAATGTTCAACTCCTAAGCATGAGCGTGAAATTGGAGAAGACATTTACCCCGGCGGAGATATCTTTACGACAGAAGATGGTGAGTTTATTGATTTGGAATTTCAAATAGATGATTTTGACGAAGATGAACTTGTAAAATATATTGAACTTGCAGAAGCATTATATGAAAAACATCACAAACACGTTTCAATTTATATAATCTGTCCAAGTACAATTAACGTTTGCATGAAGGAATGTCAAATATTTTCACATGCCGACTTTACCATCAAACTGGCATGTATTAATGAAGATCCCTGTGATATAATTCTTAACATTATTAAGGATAAAATAAAAAATAGTGAAAATCTTGACAGTGATGACATTAATGCGCTTGCAATGCTGCCTGTAAAGTGTCAGCCGGAAAAAAGAAATTATTTTTTAAGGGAATATTTTAAGATAATAAATAAACTATTTTAATTAAATATTCCATTTTAAAATAGTTTTACCAAATTTAGAAACATAATCCTTATCAAATGATTCCTTTAAATCATTTAAAGAATTTATTTCACAAACATCAGTGATAAGTTTCTCCAAATATTCAAATAACTGCGGATTCTGTTTGAGAATTTCAACAACTCCAATAAAATCTTCCCTATCCGACCTGCTGTTTCCCTGAATAGTCAATCCTTTCTCTAAAACCATCCGTGTATTAATAGGTACGGGATATTCACTTACACCAAACAGGTTTATAGTACCCTGAGGATTTATTATATCAATTATCTGCTCAATTGCAGATTGGGATGCACTTGAGCCAACACATTCAAATGCATGGTCAATTTCAATATCACGAACATCATGAATCCTATAGATTTCATCGGCAAATGAAAATAGATTTAAATTTTCCCGATGTTTTCCAAATACGATTACTTTGGATTCAGGGAAAATTTCTTTTAAAAGCAATGAGGTTATAAAACCCAGATTTCCATCACCCCAAACGCCCAGTGCATCTTTGGAAGTTACAGCAATCTGTTTAAATTTATTTATTCCCTGATATGCTACAGAAATCAGTTCAATAAATGCTGAAACATTAAGATTAAAATCATCAGGTATTTTAATAACCCTGTCAGAATCCAAATTAACCAGATCAGATGTAAAACCATCAAATCCACTGCCTCTGAATTTAGAATTATAAGAATAATTAGGCAAATACCCGTCATCCTTGAAAGGTGTGTTTGGAATCATGACCACTTTATCGCCAGCTTCAAAATTGCCCTCACCATCAAAAACAACTTCACCGATAGCTTCATGAATCAGTGCCATAGGCAATTTTTCATCCAAAACCTCAGCAGGTCTTGAACCTTGATAATATCTTTGATCAGCTTGGCAAATTGAAAGATGTGTTGGTCTTACGATGACACCATCCAATTCAACTTCATCAATTGCTTCCTCAAAGAATTTTGGAGATTTCAACCTGTAAACAATGTTAATCATGGATATCCTCAAGTATTGTATTTGCTAATTTTAAATCATACGGATAGGTGATTTTGATATTGGTAACTTCACCTTCAACCAGATATACATCTTCATCTTTAAGTGTGAATATTTTGCATGCATCTGTTAAAATATTACTTTCTTCTTCGGTTAAACTATTGATTAAATTGAAAAGTTTCTTTATATTGAAGCTCTGAGGAGTTTGACCTTGGTAATAATAATCCCTCACAGGAATGCTTTCTATGGTGGTACCATTAATGCTTTCAACAATTGTGTCGGTAGCCGGAATTACAGTATCACAAGCACCATATCTTTTAGCTGCACGTATATTATCTTCAATAATCCTGTGGGTTAAAAACGGACGGACAGAATCATGAGTAATAATTATTGACTCATCATCAATCCCATGATTTTCTTTGATATAATTAATACTATTTAATATAGTGTCATTTCTAGTTTGTCCACCTTCAATAACAACCACATCCCTATAATCCGGAATGTACTTTTCAATTAAATGATTAGTATGATTAATAAAATTTTTAGGTGTTAAAACGATTATTTGATCAATGTTACTGTTAATTACGAATTTTTCAATTGTATGAACAATAACAGGTTTATCACCTAATGTTAAAAATTGTTTTGGGGTATCAGTGCCCCCCATTCTGGAACCTATTCCACCTGCAAGTATTGCTGCAAAAATCATCAATATTACTCCTTAAAAAAAGTGAAATTAATTAATATTTCACAATTCCATATCTATTAAATTAAAATCTATAAAAAATAGTATATAATAATTTTCAATGAAAAAAGAAATTGATTGAAAAAGAAAAATTCAAATTTAAAATTAATTCTTTTCAAACATTATCAAATAGTGGGACTTGCCTTCTGGAATATCCTCACCTATTTCTTCATTCAAATAAATCTTTTTAAGGTCATGACTTGAGAATAATTTTTCCAAATCTTCAGGAGATGACCTCATTTTTGTAGGGGGTCCATTTGGAACATCCCATGCTTTGTAATCCATTATAGCGATTTTACCATCATCTGAAACAATTCTTTCTAGTTCTGAAACTGCTTCATCCAATTTTCTTGATGCTTTAAATCCATGAAATACATTAACAAGAAGAACAACATCCACTGAAGCATCTTCAACTCCCGGAATCCCCTCGGTAATATCAGCTTCAATATTGATTAAATTTTCAACATCATTTTCTTTTTTATAGGCCTCCATATCCTCAATTGATGCATCATAAATATCCACTGCATAAACTGTTCCCTTATGACCATAATCCTCTAAAAGCTTTATGGTATTATGACCATCACCACAACCGGCATCCATAAAAGTTTCATCACCGTTAAGCTTCAATTCATTTATAATCTCATCAGAATCTAAGAAAAAAGCGCTGGAAAATCCATGAGCTCTGTGTCCGTTTTCAGGCATCATCATTTTTATCACCTAGATAATAATCTTTAAAAAATAGTATTTAATAATTTTCAATATGATGAAATATACACAACAAGTAAAAAAATAGTTAAAATAAATAAAAAAAGTTATAAGAGGATTATTTTTTCCAAGTTTGTTTTACTCCTCTTCCTCTTTTACTACCAGGTTTAGTATAACTTCTTTTTTGTCTGGT
>NZ_CAMHFP010000042.1 GCF_946184425.1 uncultured Methanobrevibacter sp.
TATGGTGCTTTAGAGGCAGGTAGGTGAGAAAATGGATAATCATTATAGTATTTATATTTGTGGTGTTGGAGGCCAAGGAATCATTAAAACCTCAACAATTATTGGTGAAGCTGCAATGAATCAGGGTTTGGATGTTGTTATGAGTGAAATTCACGGAATGTCTCAAAGAGGAGGATCTGTTTCTACAGAATTAAAAATTGGAGGATATAACTCTTCAATTATTCCTAATCAGGGAGCAGACATGTTGCTTTCCTTTGAACCGGTTGAAACAATAAGGGGATTGGATAAAGTAAATAGTGAAACTAAAATTGTTTATAATACTCACCCAATTATTCCATCTTCTACTGATAAAGCATATCCTAGTGTGGATAGCATCACAAAAACATTAAAAGAAAATTTCAAGCATGTTCTTCCGATTGATGGGACCAAATTGGCTATTGATGCAGGAAGTGTTTTGGCATTGAACATGGTTTTGTTGGGTGCAGTTACTGCTGATGATAATTTCCCATTGTCAAAGGAATCTGTCATTGAAGCAATGAAAAATAATTTAAAACCTAAATTCCATGATATGAATTTAAAAGCTATAGAAAGTGGATATAAATCAATAAAAGGTTAAAAATTTAAATACTATTTAAAATAAATTCTTTAATAGATAATGAGTTGTGGTATTATGGCTTACAAAATTGATAATGCAATTGTAAAAAAAGATGTAACCGGTAAACTTACATTAATTGATCCGGATAATGTTTTTGCTGATGAAGATGCATTTATTGCTGTTAAAAGTGATGATTTAATTACTATTCAACTTTTAATCAATGGTATATTAAAGAACGATTTTAAAAGTTGGAGGGAATTAGGTGCTATACCTGAAAATGAATCTCTTAAAAATCTTTTTGTTCGTTTAGGTTACTCAAAAGAAGATGTAGCTAATATGATTAAAGAATTTTAATTATTTTTCTATTTTTTTTAAAATAAGTAATAGAAAAGAGGTAACTCTTTTCTAAATTTCTTTTATATAGTCACTATCCAATATTTTTGCATCACTATTTTCTAGAACAGATATTGCTTTTTCCATGTTTTCCAATCTCATGACTACAATAGCTTCATCTGTTTTGCTGCTTACAAATGCATATAAGTATTCCAGATTAATTCCTTTTTCATCAAATATTGCTAATGTGGAGTTTAATCCGTTAGGTTCGTCAGGAACTGCAACAATTATAACATCATTTTCTTTTACAATAAAACCATCTTCTTCTAATGATTCGATAGCCTTTTGATTATCTGAAACAATTAATCTTAAGATTCCATATTTTGTTGTATCTGCGATGGAAAGAGCACGGATATTAATATTTTGTTTAGCTAATGTGTCAATAGCTTTTTTAATTCTCCCTTCCTTATTTTCAATAAATACTGAAATTTGTTTAACTGTCATTTGTATCACCTTTTTATAAATTCCTTTCATCAATTACACGCACTGCTTTACCTTCACTTCTTGGGAGTGATTCAGGTTCGCATAAGGTTACATCTACTCTTATTCCAATTTCTGACCTTATAGATGCTTGGATTTGTTTTTCAACTTTTTCCATTTCTTTCATTTCATCGGAGAATAATTCTTTTGAAGCTTCTACTTTTACTTCAACTTCATCTAAAATATTAGGTCTTGTTACATGAATCATGTAGTTAGGGCTGATTCCGGAGACTTTAAGCAATGCTTTTTCGATTTGTGATGGGAATACCATAACACCTTTGATTTTTAACATGTCATCACTTCTTCCGGTGATTCTTGTCATTCTTACAGTGGTTCTTCCACATTCACATTTTTCACCGATGAGTGAAGTTAAATCTTTTGTTCTAAATCTTAAAATAGGCATTCCGGTTTTTGTTAATGATGTTAATACAAGTTCTCCTTTTTCACCATAATCTAGTGTTTCACCGGTTTCTGAATTGATGATTTCAGGATAAAATTGATCGTCTTGAATGTGCATTCCGTTTTGTTCGCCGCATTCTTGAGCAACGCCCGGACCCATAACTTCTGTTAAACCATAAATATTGTAGGTTTTGATGCCAAGAGATGCTTCAATTCTTTTTCTCATCTCGTCAGTCCACATTTCTGCTCCATGGATTCCGGTTTTTAGGTTAATGTCTTCAAGTGGAATTCCTGCTTTTTCTCTTGATTCACCAAGATACATTGCATATGATGGGGTACAGGTCAGGATATCACTTTGGAAATCGACCATGGTGTCAAGTTGTCTTTGGGTATTTCCGGCAGAAATTGGTATGGTGATTGCACCCATCTTATTTCCTCCATGGTGAATACCAAATCCTCCGGTAAATAAACCGTATCCGTAAGCATTCTGGATGATGTAATCCTGTTCAGCACCGGTCATCTTAAGTCCACGTGCGATGCATTCTCCCCAAATATCCAAATCATTTTGGGTGTATGCGGTTACAGTCGGTTTTCCTGTTGTTCCTGAGGATGCATGAACTTCAACAATTTCTTCACGAGGTACTGCGAGTAATCCTAATGGATATGCTTCTCTTAAATCGCTTTTTGTAGTGAATGGAATTTTTTCAATATCTTTTAAAGTTTTGATGTCTTCTGGTTTAAGTCCTATTTCATCAAATCTTTTTCTGTAGAATTCCACATTTTCATATGCGTGCTTCACGGTTTTTTGAAGTCTTTCAAGTTGCAGTTTTTCCTTTTCTTCCTTGCCCATACACTCGGCTTCTTCATTCCAATACATGATATCATCATTTTTAATTTTTAATATGTTTAATTATTAGCTTATGATACTATAAAAATTTATTAGATTGTTTAATTATTCAATAAGTATGATAATTTTAACAATAATTTCCTAATGTACATTTTTATACATCAATGTATTTTTATGCCAATATTTATATATTATTTTATATTATATAAATAATTGTAATATTAATTTATTAATATTTGTATTAGAGGTAATTATTTATGGACGTAATGATTTTAGCAATTGTATTTATAGTCTACATATTTGCTCTTGTTTTTGTAGGTTATTATGCATACAAAAAGACTAATTCCTCTGAGGACTTCATGATAGCTGGTAAAGATACACATCCATTTATCATGGCAATGAGTTATGGAGCTACTTTTATTTCGACAGCAGCTATTGTTGGTTTTGGAGGTGTTGCAGGACAATATGGTATGAGTGTTTTATGGTTGGCATTTTTAAATATTATTATAGGTGTTTTCATAGCATTTGTATTTTTGGGAAAAAGAACTCGTCGTATGGGTCATGCATTGGACTCATTGACTTTCCCTGAGTTTTTAGGTAAACGTTTTGACAGTAAATTTATTCAATCTGTTTCAGGTTTGATTATTTTTTGTGCAATGCCTATTTATGCTGCAGTTGTATTGATTGGTGCTGCAAGATTTTTGGAATCCTCTTTATTGATTGATTTCAGTATTGCACTTTTAATTTTATCTATTATTATCACATTCTACGTATTGTTTGGTGGAATCCGTGGAGTAATGTATACAGATGCACTTCAAGGTACCATTATGGTTGTAGCAATGGTTTTCCTTCTTGTATTCGTATACTGGTTACTTGGTGGAGTTGATACTGCAAACACTGCTCTTACGAATATGGGTCATCTGTATCCTGCCGATGCCATGGCTACGGGGGGAACAGGTTGGACATCGTTCCCGGAATTTGGATCTCCGTTCTGGTGGTCTTTAGTTTCATCAACATTGATTGGTGTAGGTATCGGAGTACTTGCACAACCTTCATTGATTGTAAGATTCATGACTGTTAAATCAGATAAGGAATTGAACAGGTCTGTTTTAATCGGTGGAATATTCATTGCAATCATGCCTACAACCGCATATATTGTAGGATCACTTTCAAATGTATATTTCTTTGATAAACTTGGTAAAATTGCAGTTGATGTCGTTGGAGGAAACATCGACAAGATTATTCCGACATTCATTACAATGGCACTGCCAGAATGGTTCGTATATATCTTTTTATTATCATTGATTGCTGCGGCAATGTCAACAATATCTTCTCAATTGCACACTCAGGGAACTGCATTTGGTGTAGACATATATCATACTTTAAGGGATAAGTCCAAACAGAAGCTAGATCAGGTATCTATTTCAAGAGTGGGTATTTTAATAGCTATTATTTTGGCATTGGTAATGGCATTTTCACTTCCGGGAAGTGTAGTTGCTTTAGGTACAAGTTTATTCTTTGAAATTTGTGCAGCAGCATTCCTGCCTGTATTCTTGGGTGCGCTTTACTGGAAAGGAATTACCCGTTTGGGAGCTATTGCTGGAATTGCATCAGGTACATTTGTCAGTTTGTTCTGGTTGATATTCGTATTCAAAAAGACAGCTGTAGGTCTTGGAATCTGTAAATTCATATTGGGTGTAGAGACATTATTGCCCGCTGCACCATGGCCGTTCATAGATGTGATGTTGATAGCTGTGCCTGTATCTGCAATATGTACTATAATTGTGAGTTTGCTAACAAAACCTCCTGCACAGGAAGTTATTGACAAAGCATTTTCAAACATAGGCAACAAAGGAAGTGATGCATAATGATGATTTTAGGAATTGAAGACCCGTTGATTTGGGGAGTTTACGTTGGAATTATCTTATCCACACTTTTATGTATTGTTTATGGAATTGTGAACTGGAATAAGGGAGATTAGATTCTCCTACTTTTTTTTATTTTTCAATTTCATTGTCTTTTATTAATATTTTTTTTACTTAAGTTGAGAATATTTTCCCTTTTAACTTAAATAAAGTGTATATGTTTTTGAATAAAGTTATTATTATTTTTAATTAAGTGTGGGTAGTTTGACTTAAATGATATCTGGAATAATTTCTTTTATTAATTGTTGTTAATGGCAACATTTTTATATTAATTTTTATATATTTTTAATTAGTGATTTTATGAAAGATGTTTTATTGTTGACTGGTGCTGGCCAAATAGGGATGGCCATTGCAAGAAGAATCGGACATGGCAAAAAAATAATCATTGGAGATAAAAACATTCAAAATGCAGAAAACATTGCTAAAACAATGGCTGAAGCGGGTTTTGATGTTGAAATACAGGAATGTGATATCTCTTCTAAAGATTCAATCAAAAATTTAATCAATTTTGCTCAGGAATTTGGTGAAATAGCTTATTTTATTAATGCTGCAGGAGTATCTCCTTCACAGGCACCGATTGAAGTTATTTTAGAAGTAGATTTGTATGGAACTGCAGTTTTACTTGAAGAAGTTGGAAAGGTCATAAAGGAAGGTGGTGTAGGTGTAGTCATATCTTCACAGTCCGGCCATAGGATGAAACAGTTGGGTGCTGAAATTGATGAGCAACTTGCAACAACTCCAACAGATGAATTGCTGGATTTAGAGGTTTTAAATCCTGAAAATATCAATGATACCCTTCATGCTTATCAGTTAGCTAAAAGATGTAATGTCAAAAGAGTAATGTATGAGGCTTGCAGGTGGGGCGAAAAAGGAGCAAGAATTAATTCAATATCTCCTGGAATAATCGTAACTCCTTTAGCTATTGACGAATTCAATGGTCCTCGTGGAGAATTTTATAAAAATATGTTTGCTAATTGTCCTTCTGGAAGGCCAGGAACTGCCGACGAAGTTGCAAATGTTGCTGAATTGTTGATGAGTGATAAGGGAGCGTTCATTACTGGAAGTGACTTTTTGGCAGATGGCGGTGCTACCGCTTCATACTTCTATGGTAAATTAAGACCTAAATAATTAATTTAAAGGTGATAACATGGATGATTTATTTGAAAATTTTGAAAGAATTGAAAAAAACGACCCTGAATTTCATGAAATATTTAAAAACTTTGCATATGGCGAGGTATTTGAATATTCAACATTAACAGAAAAAGAAGCAGTATTGGTTACATTGGCTTCACTAATTGCTTGTCAATCACCAAAGGCATTTAAAAAGATTTTACTTTTTTCACTGGATAAATACATAACTCCTGAAGAAGTAAAAGAATTGCTTTACCAATCTGTCCCATATGTCGGATTTGGTCGTGCTCATAATTTCTTTGGTGTAGTTATTAAAGTATTTGATAAAAAAGGAATTGACTTGCCTTTAGAAAACCGGTCCAATACCAATAATGAAAACAGATATAAGAAAGGCCGTGAAATTCAAGATAGATATTTTGGTTCGGAAATGATTCAGGCGATGAATGATAATGCTCCGGATGGCCAAAAACATTTCAACACATTTCTTGAAGGATATTGCTTTGGAGACTTTTACACACGTGACGGTTTAAACGACCAGCAAAGGGAATTGATAACATTCACATTTATTGCAACTTTGGGCGGTTGTGAAAATCAGCTAAGAGGTCACACACAGGGGAACTTAAGCGTTGGTAATGATAAGGAAAAATTAGTTTCCGCTGTAACAGTTATTTTACCATACATAGGTTTTCCAAGGTCTCTTAATGCATTAGCAATCATTAATGAAATTTGCGAATAGCTAAGTATAAATAGTATCATATTCACTTATTTAATAAAAGTGAGTTGGTTACTATGATATACAAATGTACAATTTGTGGTCACATACACAATGAAGAAGCAACAGGTACACTTTTAAAAAATTTGGATAAATGTCCGATTTGCGGTCAGCCAATATCTAAATTTGTTAAGGTGGAAAATTCACAATCTAGTGAAAATTTAACTCATGAAGACTCTAATTTGTCTTATGACACAAAATATGCAAAAAGTGATAAGGATATAAGACAAATGGATGCAATTCACCAAATGGCAATTACAGGCAAATCACTGGTATCTGCAATGTATACGGATTTGCCTATGCCAAATTGGGATGAGATCTTAATTTTAGGAAATCAGTTAAACCCTCAGCCATTAGAAAGCGATGTTGAGGTCAACACACAAACTGTCATTGGGGGGAATGCCAAAAAACCTTTAATTATTGAAAGTCCTATTTACATTACTCACATGTCTTTTGGTGCACTTTCAAGAGAAACTAAAATTGCACTTGCAAAAGGTAGTGCTGCCATTAAAACTGCACAATGCAGTGGTGAGGGTGGAATACTTCCTGAAGAGATGGAAAACGCTTACAGATATATTTTTGAATTTGTTCCAAATCAGTATTCAGTAACTGAAGAAAATTTAAAAAATGCTGATGCAATTGAAATTAAAATTGGTCAAGCAACCAAACCCGGCCTTGGAGGGCAGCTTCAGGGTGAAAAAGTTACTTCAGAAATTGCCGAAATTAGGGGCAAGCCTTTGGGCAAGGATATTCATTCGCCGGCAACAATACCTGGTATTGAAGATAAATATGATTTGAAGAATCTTGTTGATGATTTAAGAAGGCGTTCTTGTGGAAGACCGATAGGTTTAAAATTTGCAGCTGGAAGACTTGAAGATGATTTGGAAGATGTTTTGTATGCTGAGCCGGATTTTATTACAATTGATGGTCGTGGGGGATCAACTGGTGCAAGTCCAAAATTAATTAGGGATGCTACATCAGTTCCAACTATTTATGCTCTTTCACGTGCCCGTAAATACTTGGATGAACATGAAAGTGACATAGATTTAACAATCACTGGTGGTTTAAGAGTGTCCTCTGATTTTGCAAAGGCATTGGCAATGGGTGCAAATGCAATAGCCATTGGAACTGCGGCAATGATTGCGGCAGCTTGTCAACAGTATAGAATCTGTGATACTGGTGACTGTCCGGTAGGTGTTGCAACACAGGATGAAGAGTTAAGAAAAAGATTAAAGATAGAAACTGCTTCAAAAAGAGTTGAAAATTACTTAAGAGTTTCTAATGATGAGTTAAAAACTTTTGCAAGAATTACTGGTCACAGTGATGTGCATGAGTTAAATATTAATGATTTATGCACAATCAATTCAGAAATATCAGATTATACTGACATTAAACATGTTTAAAATAAGAGTTGAGTATTTTTAATACTCAAATTCAAAACTTTCTTCAATTTCCATCATGTTTCTGATTTCAGCTGTAGCTTTGTTGAGGAAGAAAATACCCATTTCCCAGCCATTAGCCTTGTATGCTTCTGCAATGTCTGGCATGAGTTCGAATGCTTTTTCGACAATTTCCTCATTTTTTGTTAAATCAGCAACACCATAATATCTTAAGAAGTGTTCTCCATCCCATGCTGCTATTTCCACATTTGGATTTGCTTCCATTTGTTTATAAACATCTTTATAAGTTCCAACACCGAAGTAAATTTTATCTCCATCTAATAAATGAAAACCTAATGGTCTTACTTTTGGTTTGTCACCATCAACGGTTGAAAGATAAAATACTTCTGCTTTTGATAATATTTCGTCTACTTTTTCAATATTTGACATTTTTATACCTCTTTTATTTATTTTGTAAAAACTGTATATAAAAGTTCCATATTAACTTTGTTTATTTTCGATTTTTGATTTAACATCATGTCTTTTTTGTATGGATTTTTAACATTTTGGAAGGTTTTTTGTGAAAAAAATCATTAAATTTGAATAATGTAATAAAAATTATACTTATTTTTTTTTAATTCAATTGTCGATATGATAATATTTATATATCACTTTTATATAAACTATTATTGCTAATCATGATATTTAACTCAGGATTCAAGATTATGGGAATGATGATGAAAAATATTTCAGGAATTCAGTAAACTTTATTTTATTATATTTTGCTGAATTTCATTTTCTGTAATTTCTTTGAAATTATTAATGTGGGTCATTGCTCTTTTGATGTGTAAAAATTGTTTTTGCATTCATGCAATTAATCTTTGATTATTGAATTTAATATCTGATATAGTATATTCATATTTAATTCAAAAGGAGAATAACCATGAAATATAATAAACTATTAATCATTGGTATTATCGCTTTGGTAGCGGTTATTAGTGTTGGTTCAGTTTCTGCTGGTTGGTTTGACTTTTTAGGCGGCAATTCCACTGATACCAGTTTAGATGGACAAGAAGTTAATTTAGCGGCTGCAGCTAGTTTAAAAAATGTTTATGATGAAAAGTTAATCCCTATGTTCCAAGAAAAATACCCAGGCGTAAAAGTTACCCCAACTTATGCTTCTAGTGGGGATTTACAAACCCAAATTGAAAACGGTTTAAAAGCAGATGTATTTATGTCTGCAGCTAATAAACAAATGAATGCTTTAGCAAATAAAAGTTTAGTCGACAATAAAACTAATGTTCAATTTTTAGAAAATAAAGTTGTTTTAATTGTACCAAAAGACTCTACTGCTAATATTACTTCCTTTAATGATTTAAAAAATGTAAGTGGTAATATTGCTATTGGTGATCCTGAATCTGTACCTGCAGGCCAATATGCTCAAGAAGTATTAAACAATACTGGTATTTGGGATGATGTTCAATCCAAATTATCTTTAGGTACTGATGTAACTGCAGTATTGAACCAAGTATCTCAGGGATCCGCAGAATGTGGTATTGTATATTCTACTGATGCTAAATCTGATAGTAATGTTAAAGTAGTTTGCGAAGCTCCTGATAGTGCTTTAAAAACTCCTGTTATTTATCCTGTAGCTGTACTCAAAAATGCTGAACATCCAGATGCAGCAAAACAATTTGTAGAATTCTTACAAACTAAAGAAGCTAAAGATGTATTTGTTGAATATGGTTTCAGTATTCATGAATAAGTTTAATATTGATTATTCATGTAATATAATAATATGTTAAGGGGAGGTAACGACATGATGGATTGGTCACCTATTTTCATTTCGATGAAAACCGCAAGTTTATCAATTTTAATAACCTTTTTCTTTGGTTTAATTGTTGCTTGGGGCATTGTAATGATTAAAAATGACACAATAAAAAGTGTACTTGATGGTATTTTTACATTACCTCTTGTATTGCCTCCTACTGTAGTAGGATTCTTCTTATTGTATATTTTTGGTGTTAGGGGACCAATAGGGAAGTTTTTTATAGACTTTTTCACTATAAAAATTGCTTTTTCATGGTCAGCAACAGTTATTGCTGCAGTAGTCATGTCTTTTCCTTTAATGTATCGTTCCGCTCGAAGTGCATTTGAACAGGTGGATTCTAATTTGTTGGATGCAGGACGTACATTAGGTATGTCTGAATGGAAAATATTCTGGAAAATTCTATTTGCAAATGCATTGCCTGGAATTATAGGTGGTGGGATTCTTGCCTATGCTCGTGGTTTAGGAGAATTTGGTGCTACAGCTATGCTTGCGGGTAATATTGCAGGGCAAACCAGAACTCTCCCTATGGCAGTTTATTCGGAAGTAGCTGCAGGTAATATGGGAGAAGCTTTTAATTATGTGATTGTGATTGTTATTATTGCATTTGTAGCTATTTTTATTATGGACTATGTTTCTATACGTAAGGAAAAACAATGGAGATAATTTAATATTTGAGGATATAGAAATATATTTAGATATTTTTTATTTCAATGAGGAAGGATTATGAGCAATAAATCTTTAAAAGTAAATATCCAAAAAAAACTTAAAGAATTTGATTTAGATGTTAGTTTTGAATTGAAAAAAGGGTGTTTAGGTATTCTCGGTCCTTCTGGTTGTGGTAAAAGTATGACATTAAAATCTGTTGCGGGCATAGTAGATCCGGACAGTGGTGTCATAAGTTTAACTACTGATAATGAATATGTTTATTTTGATTCTGATAATAAAGTTAATTTAAAACCCCAAAAAAGAAATGTGGGATATCTATTTCAGAATTATGCTCTTTTTCCAAATATGACTGTTGAGGAGAATGTGGCATGCGGTTTGTCTAAAGATTATGATGAAAAAATCGTGTCTGAAATGATTAAACGTTTCCATTTGGAAGGGTTAGAAAAAAGATATCCACGGCAATTGTCCGGTGGACAACAGCAAAGAGTTGCTTTGGCACGTATATTGGCTTATGGGCCTGATGTTTTATTATTGGATGAGCCGTTTAGTGCAATGGATACAGTACTAAAAGGACAGTTGCGTATGGAACTTGTTAATTTATTGAATGGTTTTGATGGATTTTCTATTCTTGTTACTCATGACCGTGATGAGGCGTTCCAGTTTTGTGATGAACTGCTGGTGTTGGATGAAGGTAAAATTATAGCACAAGGAGCGACACATGAATTATTTGAAAATCCGAAAAAAGTGGAAGTTGCCAAGCTTACTGGATGTAAAAATATTTCCAAAATTGATATTATCGATGATTTTCATCTTAAAGCTTTAGATTGGGGACTCACTTTAGAAGTATCTGAGAAGATTTCCTCCAAGATTACTCATATTGGAATAAGGGCACATGATTTTTCAGGTGCTGAAAAAAGTGATGTAAATGCTTTTGAAACTGCAAACTCAAAAAAATTAGAAATGCCATTTGAATGGGAAATAACATTACCAAATGGTTTATGGTGGATTGTGGATAAACAGATTAGGGAGCATGATTTTGAGATTCCTAAGTATTTAACCATAGATCCGAAAAATATAATACTTTTGGAAGAGTAATTGATTTGTTTTCCATTAATATATTTTTTTAGTATTTGAAGCAATCTTTCTGGTGATTGTCAATGATTCCTATTGATTCAAGGTAGGAGTATATTATTGTTGGACCTACAAATTTCATTCCTCGTTTTTTCAAATCTTTGGAAATTTTATTGGACAATTCAGATTCAGTCAGATACTCGGCTTTTATTATTTTTCTGTCAGTAAATGACCAAATATATTCATCGAAACTTCCAAATTCTTTTTGAATTTTAATAAATACTTTTGCATTGTTTATTGCGGAATTGATTTTTCCCTTATGTCTTATGATATTTTTATTTTCTGAAAGTTCGCCAACTTTGTTTTCATCATAATCTGCAACTTTTTCAACATCAAAGTTGTCAAAAGCCTTTTTAAAGCTTTTTCTTTTTTTGAGTATTGTTATCCAGGAGAGACCTGCCTGAAATGATTCCAAAACAAGCATCTCAAATAATTCTCTGTCATCATGTGTTGGAATTCCCCATTCGTCATCATGATATTTAATATAAATCTCTTCATCTGTTACCCAATTGCATCGCTTTTTCTTCATAGAATAAATATTGTCATTTTCAATTAAATATGTTGTTATCTAAATTTTGAGTTGGTTAATGAATAAAATTTAATTAACCTGTTCATGGTTTCATAATACTCCTTATGGTTCAATATTGTCAGGTTAGTTTTAATAGTGGTGAAGTTAATTTGTAAGTAAATAATGTTCTTAAATTTTGAAAATAAATTAAAAATTGGTAATGGATATGCTGTACCTTCGAGATATTGTACTCAAGAATTTGTGATGGGTGTTTGTGTCAGTGTATTCAATTTTATATTTTTACAGTATTCAGTTGATAAAGAAACAAAAAATAGTTTAAATACTTGTTATAAATTTAATAGTAATTAACTAATTAATTAAGCAAAATGTATTGGATATATTTCTTATAAAAAACGGTATTTATCGCTATTGCATGAAATATTTCGTGAAAATATCAAAATTGGCGGAAAAAAATAAGTAAATGTATGATTTACAGATTGATAACAAATATCTGTAATTTTATCTTGATTTATCTTTTGGTTAATGATATTTCTGATTATTTAAAGATTAATTTATAGATATTGTGGACAATGATGCAAGATTGATTAAAATTTTGATGTTATAGTAATTATGCAAATTCTACAAAAAATGTTGTAAAATTATTTAATAAAATATTATGGGGGATAAAAATGGTAGATTTAGGTTTTGGAATGATGAGACTTCCTCTTTTGGATGAAAATGATGTAACAAGCATTGATATTGAACAGGTAAAGAAAATGGTAGATGTGTATATGGAAAGTGGTTTTAACCATTTCGATACTGCATTTGTCTATCATGAAGGAGTTGGTGAAAAAACTTTTAAGGAATGTGTTGTTGACAGATATCCTCGTGAATCATTTAAAATTGCAACAAAACTGCCTTTGTTTGTAATCACTGAAGAATCACAACTGGAACCGATATTTGCTCAACAGCTTGAAAACTGTGGTGTGGACTATATAGATTATTATATGCTGCATAACGTAAGTGGTTTTACGGAAAATGCTTGGAAAAATGTTGATTTATACTCTTTCATACAAAAGAAAAAAGAAGAAGGGTTCATTAAGCATATTGGTATTTCAACTCATGGTAATGCGGAATTTCTGGAAGAAATTTTATTTGACCATCCTGAATTGGAATTTGTGCTTCTCCAGATTAACTATCTTGACTGGGAAGATGAAAACATTGAGTCAAAAAAATGTCTTGAGGTTGCAAAAAAATATGGCAAAGAAGTAATGATAATGGAACCGTTTAAAGGGGGATTTTTAACTGATGTGCCTGAAGAAGCTGAAAAATTGATGAAAGATTATAATCCGGATGCACCAGTGGCATCTTGGGCAATGAGATTTGTGGCAGGTCTTGAAGGAGCATCTGTTACATTAACAGGTGCAAGCAGTCTCGAGCAATTGAAAGAAAATATCGAATCATTTAAAAACTTCACTCCTTTAAATGATGAGGAACTTGAAATCATTTATGAAGTTTCTGATATTATCAACAGTAATATCACTGTCGACTGTACCAAATGTAGGTATTGCGTTGATGCATGTACTGAAGAAATCAATATTGCTAAGATATTTGATTTATACAATAAGGAAAAGATTGTAAATAAAAAAGGGGAATCCTGGACACAATTTGGAAATGCATATCTTAACTATTCAAAGCTTCCGGATGTTGGCCTTGCTTCAGACTGCATTGGATGTGAAAACTGTATTGAGGAATGTCCTCAGCAGATCAATATCCCTGAAGTGTTGAAGGAAGTTGCAGAAACTTTTGAAACTGAAGGTTATGGATTTACAGATTAATCCATTTTTTATTTTTTTTTCAAAATTTGATAAATTTTAATAATAATTACAAATATAATTATAAATAGTTATTTTATAGAGGATTAATTATGATACCTGGTATGAATAAAAAACAAATGAAACAGATGGAAAGGCAAATGAAAAAAATGGGTATGAAAATGGAAGACCTTGAAGGTGTTCGTGAAGTAATCATTCGCTTTGATGAAAAAGAGTTAATCATCGATAATCCTAGTGTAAGTCTAATGAATGTGATGGGCCAGGAAACCTATCAAATTGAAGGAAAAGCTCGTGAAGTTGAACTTGAATATGAAATTGAAATTCCTGATGAAGACATTGAAATGGTGGCAAATACTGCTAATGTTCCTGCTGAAGAAGCAAAAGCTGCTTTAGAGGAATGTAAAGGAGATTTAGCAGAAGCTATTATGAAATTGAATCAATAGATAATATGACTTTAATTGTGCACATTTCCGATTTACATATTAGTAAAAATAGTTTTGATGAGGAAGTGTTTATGAAGGCTGCAAGTGAAATTAATAACTTGCAACCGGACATGATAATATTGTCCGGAGATATAACTGATAATGGTTATTATAAGGAGTTTAAACAAGCTAATAGGTACTTATCTATGTTTGAACCTCCATTGTTTGCGGTTCCCGGAAACCATGATGCTCGTAATTTGGGCTATCAAACTTTTGAAGAGTTAATTGGTGAGAGAAGTTGGAAATTAACTGTGGGAGATGATTTTACAGTCATAGGTCTTGACAGCAGTACTCCTGATGAGAATAGTGGGGGAATAGGTCGACCTCAACATTTGTGGTTAGAACATCAGTTAGATGAATGTGTAATTAATGAGCATTTTTCCATTGTTGTTTTACATCATCATGTTATTTCAATCCCCCAAACTGGACGTGAACGCAATGTTTTATCAGATTCAGGTGATATATTGAAAACTTTAACAACTCATGAAGTTGATTTGGTTTTATCAGGGCACAAGCATGTGCCAAATTTATGGAAAATTAATGAAACTGTCATTGCCAATGCAGGATCATTATGCTCTGAAAAGCTTAGGGGAAAAAATTTAAATTCCTATAATGTTTATAATATTTCAGAAGATGAAATTGAAATTTATCTTCATAATGTCGGTGGAGAGAGATTTTTATTTGGAAGTTATTCCAGAAACAAAATTTGAATTAAATTAAATTTAAATATTGATTAAAACAAATATATGTTACTGAACAAATTATTTAATAATTGATTATTTTTTTAGGTGATATCATGAAAGTAGTTGTAGATGCTTCAAATGTGGCTCATTATGTGAAAAATCAAAATGGACAACCTCAAATGTCCAATATCCTTGCAGCGGTTAAAGCATTAGAAGAAAGTGAGGATGAATTTGTAATCATTGCTGACGCATCACTTCGTCATGATATTGACGATAAAGAGAAATTTATGAAGTTGTTGGAAAGTGATAATGTTGAAGAAGTTCCTGCCGGTAACGATGCGGACCATTTCATTTTAGAAATCGCCACAGCTGAAAAAGCTAAAGTATTGTCCAATGATAAATTCAGGGATTATGCTGCTGAATTTAGAAATATTGCTTCTATGAGGATTCCATTTGTAATTGAAAATGGAAGATTGACTTTTGGAAAACCTAAAAAACCTAAAAAAGATAAAAATATCCTTCAAAAAATATGTGATGAAATCATTAAAGAATTAAATTTCAAAAAATGGGAAATTTACACTGGAAAGGAAGGTTTGGAAATTTCTCCATTAAATATTGCCAAACAGGCTATTATTCGTATTGATAATGAAAATAATGCCGAATCAAAACTTGAAAACATATTTGCCAAAATTCCAATGTTCAATAAAATTGTTGAAATGGTTGATGATGTTGAGATTGCGGCTCCTTATGTAATTTTTGTTTTGGTTCACCCTAAAGATTATAAGGTGGCAGTTAAAAATGCAGGAAATATTTCTGTCACTGTTGCAGACAGATTGGGTCTTGAGAAAAAGCCTCTGATTGCTGTACGTAATGATTTATTTACAAAACCTGGAACATTTGAATTAAATATTCTGTTGGCTGATGAAGTCACTGAAACTGCCCCATATAATGTTTTAGTACGTGTCAGCACTTATGATGAAGTATTTATCAAAAGAAATTCCAGAAATATTGCAAGTACAATTGCAGGCAGATTAGGATCTTGGAAGTTTCCATTTGTTTCTGTAAAACCTGATATGCTTTTGGAAAGACCTGGTCAGTTCGAAATTGAGTTAGAAAAAGGAGGGGGATTAGATGACTAGTAGTTTAACTAAGGCTTATATTAAATTCACTACAAAATTGAATCCTATTGCTGTTGGAACTAAATTTTTTCCAACTAACTCTCTTGAAACAGAATATGTAGAGTTATTCAATTATACTCAGACAATTCTATTTGAACTTGACAAAGCGGAAATTACTTCAGATACAATTCTGCAAAATCTTATTCGAGATGTAGGTGCTGAAAACATTCCTGTTGAATACACTTTCCATGAATTGAAACCTGCAGAAAACAGAATAGAAGAATATGCTTTGGTAAGTAATATTATTATGGGAAGTGACCGTTATTTTTATATTGAATTGCCTCATCCATCAAATTTAATTAATATTTTCGTTAAAATTATTGAAAATGAAGCTGGAGAAATTGTGGAAAAAACCGCCACTGAACTTGTTGCAAAAATGTTAAGCAAGAATGATGCAATAAGAGTAGCTATTGAACTGATTGGTATCGGATTATCTGAGGGGGTTCAAGTAATTTCTGCAGTAGGTATGACCGGTGCGGCTTCTATTGAAAGAGCAATTCATTATACTCAGAATGTTGGCAGTTTTCCAGGAATTGCTTTCACTAAACTGGGAGGTGAATATGCTTTAGTATTTGATGCTCCTTTTTTATTAAAGGAATCTAGACCTGTTGATTTAGAAAATTATTTATTCATTGATTTAATCGATTCAACAAAATTTATCAATAAAAATGGAAGGACCCAGCTTGTTGATTTGATGACTGGAATTAAGAATTTCATCGAAACTGAATGCGAAGGTGAACTCGAAGGTTATAGGGAAGGCGGAGATGATTTTATTGCAAGATTCCCATCAAAAGATTTAGCTATTCGTGCAGGACTTGATGCAGCATGGTTTGCATTAGATAATGGTGCTAAAATCAGAGCAGGTGTTGGAAGAAGTAGAAGAGAAGCGGGTGAACGGGCACAATTAGTGGATGATTTGCCGTCAACATCTCCTTTATCTTTGGTCGTGTTTGAATTGGCTAATGGTTTATATGCTTATAATATTCCATCTGAATTTTCAAGAACATTAATAAACCTGATTGAAAATGAAAAAGCAAAATTAATTGGAGTATTTGCTTTTGTCTTTATCTTTGTTTATGTGATGTCTATTTTAGGTCTTGGAATGTTTGGTTTTGTAGGAGTTATTTTAGCTTTAATCTATGCGGCATTAGTATAATTAGTAATAAAAGAGTAATAAAAATGAGACGACGAAAAAATAATGATAAGCGAGTTTTAAAACCTCGACATAATAGGCCTCCCGCAAATAAAATGAAACGAAGAAGAAGGCCTTATAATTCAAATAATGCTAACAAGGCTAGTAAACGTACTATGCTTTTTATTATTATTGCATTAATAGCATTTGTTGTTGGTGCAGGAATAGGTATTTCAATGGCTATCGGAGGTGTTTCTGATGATGAAGGTGCTGAGGAATCATTTGATAATGTCACTGTTGAAATGACTTCCAATTTAAATAATACTACTGTAATCGATTATTATGATTCTCCTAAGGAGATAGACTACAATAATCCTGAGGATATAGTGCAATATAATTTAACTAATAATAGTATTTCTTATTGATTAATATAGGGGATTTTTTTTATGGATTTTATTAATTATCTTGATGGTGGATTTTCTGTTATAGAAAATCTTGAAGTATCTGGTGCACGTGAAGGAAAATATGGGGTGACTATTATTGTTTCTCCAAATAGTACTGCTTCAGCTGTTTTTACTTCAAATAAAGTTGTTGCAGCTTCAGTTAAGTATACTAAAAAAGCCATTAAAAATGGAAAAATTTCAGCAGTTTTTGTAAATAGTGGTAATGCTAATTGTTTTACTGGAGAACAGGGTCTTAAAGATTGTGAAACTTTAGTTGAATTAGTTTCCCGTGATTTAGATATTCCTAAAGATGAAATAGCTATTTCTTCCACTGGTGTAATAGGTCGTGAAATGCCAATTGATATAATTTCTAAAGTGGCTTATGAATCTATTTCTAATCTGGGGAACAAACCTGAAAATTCACTTGCAGCTGCTCGTGCAATTATGACAACTGATACATTTCCAAAAGAATGTGCTCTTGAAGTTACTTTAACCACTGGTGAAACTGTTAAAATTGCAGGTATTACAAAAGGCAGTGGTATGATTGCTCCAAATATGGGGACTATGTTATCTTTTATTGTAACTGATGCAATAATACCTGCCAATGAAATTAATAAGGCACTTAAAAAAGCCGCAGATATCAGTTTCAACATGATTGTTGTAGATGGTGATGAAAGTACAAATGATACATGTTTGATGATGGCTAACGGTGCATCTGGTGTTGAAGTTATTAAAGACGGCAAGTTGGATGCTAATTTCCAGGAGGCCTTGAACTGTTTATGCATTAATCTGGCTAAAAAAATGGCTCGTGATGGTGAAGGAGCAACCAAATTCATTGAAGCAAATGTTTGTGGTGCTCGCAATCTAGAAGATGCAAGGCTGGCAGCCAAATCAATTATCTCATCAAGTTTATTCAAATCTGCTGTATTTGGCGGTGACCCTAATTGGGGAAGAATTGTTTCTGCTATTGGATACTCAGGTGCTGATTTGAATCCGGATATTGTAACCATTGCAATTGCTGATGATGAAGATGATGTTGATCTTGTAAGAAAAGGTGAAATTTTAGCATTTGATGATACCCCTTATCTTGAAAGGGCTGAAAAAATCATGCAGTCCAAAAATGTAGTTGTCAATATTGACATGGATTTGGGCGATGGTGAAGCAACAGCATGGGGTTGTGATTTAACTTATGATTATGTTAAAATTAATGCAGAATATACCACTTAAAGAAAACCTTTAAATATTTTAAAAACAAATATTTTTTTGTTATAGATTTAATTCTAATTTTGTAATGATAAATTTGAAGGAGGGGAAAATATGGCAAAAGTTAAAGGAACTAACAGAAGGACCAGACAAAAAAGAAGTTATACTAAACCTGGTAGTAAAAGAGGAAGAGGAGTAA
>NZ_CAMHFP010000043.1 GCF_946184425.1 uncultured Methanobrevibacter sp.
TTCGATGAGTATACAATAAGAATGATTGGCGGTAAACAGCTATTTCATGAATTAGAAGATCGTGATTTAGTTGGTGCCTTTATGGAACAATTAACTATTGAGAAAAAAGAAGCTAATGAAATTCTTTCTAACTTAGGATTACGTGGCAATTACTCTGGTGATAAATCTAAAGATGTTTTAGATGAATTAGGTTTAACCAGGTACTGTTGTAGAAGAATGTTAATTTCTCATGTTGAAACATGGGATTAACCGGTTTAGGGATTTTATATTTGAATATAATCTTGGTAAAATATATGCCTAAAAATGGAAGTAATATTCATGAATGTTGAAAAAAAATTAACAAGGTTTGAAAGAGCTAGACTTCTCGGAGCTAGAGCAATTCAAATATCTATGGGAGCAAAACCTTTAGTGGATATTAAAGACTCTTTGGATCCAATTGATATAGCTTACGAAGAACTTAAAGCTGGAGTTTTACCATTAGATGTTATTAGAGACGAATAAATAGTTTATCTATTTATTCTATAATTTATTTAAAAAAAATAAAAAATACCAACATAACTCTATAAAGAAACTTACTGATTTTTTAAAGAGTATAGATTATATGGTAATAAATTAAAGGGCACTGAGGTGTTTTTTTTGAATAGTATAATAGAAGACGTCCAAGTTCGTAAGATTTTGGACAGCAGAGGAAACCCTACTATTGAAGTAGATGTACTTACTTGGAATAGTTCCGGTAGGGCTGCTGCACCTAGTGGCGCAAGTACCGGTTCTAGAGAAGTAGTTTCATTTCCTGATGGTGGAGTAGATACTGTTGTAAGTGAAATGGAGGATTTCATTGCTTCAGAACTTATAGGTATGGATGCTGAAGATATAGCAACTATTGATGAAGTACTGAAAGAAATCGATGGAACTGATAATTTATCTGCTATTGGTGGTAATACTACTGTAGCAATTTCTATGGCTGTGGCTAAAGCAGCGGCTTCCTCTTATAATATGCCATTATACAAGTACATAGGTGGAAATTTAATCAATGAATTGCCATTCCCATTAGGTAATATGATGAATGGCGGAGCACATGCAGGCATCAATGCACCTGATATTCAGGAATTTTTGGTTGTTCCTACTGGAGCTACTAATATTGGGGATGCAATTTTTGCTAATGCTTCAGTTCATAAAAAATTAAAGGAATTAATTCAAGTTAAAGATTCAAATTTCACAGGTGGAAAAGGTGATGAAGGCGGTTGGATACCTAATATATCCAATATTGATGCTTTAGAGATTCAAGCTCAAGCATGTGAAGAAGTTGGTGATGAATTGGGTATAGAAATTAAACCTTCTTTAGATATGGCTGCTTCCGAATTATGGGATAGCAATAAACAAAAATATGTTTATTCCCAAGATGGTATCGAAAGAGATACTGGAGATCAAATTGATTTCGTTAAAGATATTATTGAAACATATAATATGTTTTATGTAGAAGACCCATTTGATGAGTCTGATTTCGATGGTTTTGCTCAATTAACTGCAAAAGTTGGAAATAAATGCCTTATTTGTGGTGATGATTTATTTGTAACAAATAAAGAAATTTTAGCTAAGGGTATTGAAATGAAAGCGGCTAATGCTATTATCATAAAACCAAATCAAATTGGTTCTTTATCTGAAACTTATGCTACCGTAAAGTTAGCTAAAGAAAATGATATTGTTCCTGTTGTGTCCCATAGGTCTGGTGAGACTACTGATGAAACTATTGCTCATTTAGCAGTTGGTTTTGGTTCTCCATTGATTAAAACTGGGGCTATTGGCGGTGAAAGAATAGCTAAATTAAATGAGTTGATTCGTATCGAAGAAGAACTTCCAAATCCAAAAATGGGGTCATTTTAAGTTAAATATGTGATTATTATGGCTAAAGTAACTATTGACTATGATAAATGTGATGGGGCGGACTGTGCTGAATGTGCTGATGTTTGTCCAATGGAAGTTTTAGTTCTTAAAGGTGACAAAATAGAAATTGTCGATCCTGAAGAATGTAGTTATTGTGAAGTATGTATGGATGTTTGTCCACAAGAATGCGTAAAAATTGAAGATGATGATTAAATTAAAATAATGAGGTGTAATTATGGTAAATGATGAACTTTTAATAGATTTAGATAATTATTTAGCAGCAGGTTTACATATCGGAACCCAACAAAAAACTAGCGATATGGAAAAATACATATTCAGAGTAAGATCTGACGGTTTATATGTTTTAGATATTCAAAAAACTGATGAAAGAATTAGACAAATTGCAAAACTTTTAGCAAAATATGATCCTGAAGATATTTTAGTAGTAGCTACCAGACAATATGGTCAAGCTCCTGTTAAGAAATTCGGTGAAATAACTGGTGCTAAAACTATTCCTGGAAGATTCATCCCAGGTACTTTGACTAATCCTAATTATGCAAAATTCATTGAACCAAAAATTATTGTTGTAACTGACCCAAGATCTGATGCACAAGCAGTTTTAGAATCTAAACAAAATGGTATTCCTGTTGTTGCTTTATGTGATACTGAAAACTTACTCAGTTTCGTTGATATTGCAGTGCCTGTAAACAACAAAGGTAGAAAAGCTATTGCATTAGTTTATTGGTTACTTGCAAGACAAATCTTAAGAGAAAGAGGAGATATTCCTGAAGACGGTGACTTAGATATTGATGCTACTGACTTTGAACTCAAATTTTAAGTGAGACAATGTTAAGAAAACCTGCTGTTGCTGGATCATTCTATCCAGATAATCCTAATGAGCTTAGAAAATTGATTGAAAATTGCTTTTTAGAAAATAAAGATATTTCTGAAATTCCTAAGCTTAATTCTTTTGAAGGAAGTGATTATCCAGTTCATATTATGGTTCCTCATGCAGGTTATCAATATTCTGGTGCAATAGCTGCTAAAGGCTATTGCAATATAGTTAAACATGGTTTTCCTGAAGTTTTTATTATTTTGAGTCCTAATCATACGGGTTTTGGTAGTGAAGTTTCTGTTTTCAACGAGGGTGAATGGATAACTCCTCTTGGAAATGTTGAAGTGGATAAAGAATTTGCGGATGAAATCATTTCTTTTTCTGATATTGCTACTGCAGATTTTCAGGCACACGTTCATGAACACAGTATTGAAGTTCAACTACCTTTTTTACAATATTTTTCCAATGATTTCCAGATAGTCCCCATTACTATGGGTTCCCAAACATTTTCTGCTTCAAGCGATTTGGCAAAATCAATCTTTGAGACTGGAAATAAATTAGGTAAATCGTATTGTGTTATTGCAAGTACTGATTTATCTCATTTTAACAATCAAGAGAAAGCAAATAAAGTTGATGGTTTTGTTTTGGAAGATATTAGTGAAATGAATGAATTTAAACTTTTTGAAGAAGTTATTCAATTTAATATAACTATGTGTGGTTATGGTCCAGTAATGACTACAATTTCTCTTTCTAAAATGTCTGGAAAGAAAAATTGTGAAATATTAGGTTATAGGACCAGTGGTGATGTTACTGGAGATTTTAGCTCTGTCGTTGGTTATGCTTCAGGTATTTTTAAATAAGGTGTATTTATGATAGCTAAAGCTTCTGCTCCTGCAAAAACTATTTTATTTGGAGAGCATTCTGTAGTATATGGAGAACCTGCTATAGCAGGTGCTGTTAATAAAAGAGCATATATAACTATTAAAGATTCTGATAGTGGTGTTTCTACTTTTAAAGCTCCGGATATTGGTTTTGAAGCTGAATTATTGACTCGTCATAAAAAGTATATTTTAACAAAAGGAAAACCAGGTATTATTCGATACATTTTAGAAGCTCTTTACAAAGCTCACGACCACTCTCCAATTGACATTACATTATCATCAAATGTTCCAATCGGCTCGGGATTAGGGTCATCTGCTGCTGTTACTGTAGCTATTCTTGCTGCTTTATATAGATATCATAATGTTCGTTTTAATAAGAAATCTCTTGCACATGATGCTCATATGGTAGAACAGGCTGTTCAGGGGGTTGCAAGTCCTCTTGATACATTGGTTTCTACTTATGGAGGATTAGTTTATTTATCCAGAAATAAAAAAGTAGAACGTTTTAATGTTAATTTTAATGTTCCATTTGTTGTAGGTTACACAACTAAACATGGTAATACCGGTAAAATGGTTAAAGATGTTAAAAATTTAAAAACAAGAAATCCTAAAATTATTAATCCGGTTATTACTGCTATGGGAAATTTAACCAATTATGCTAAGCAAGCTATTTTAAAAAGAGATTTTAATAAGATTGGTGAATTAATGAATATCAATCACGGATTTTTAGACGTATTGGGTGTTAACACTTTGGAATTATCTCGTATGGTTTATAATGCAAGAGAAGCAGGTGCCATTGGTTCTAAAACTACTGGAGCCGGTGGAGGTGGCAGTATTATAGCATTGTGTCCGGGTAAGGTGGATGAAGTTGCTAATGCTATAGCTCGGGATGATAATATTTTAAAGATTCGATTCACAAGAAGAGGGGTTTCTTCAAGGGTTTATAAGTGATTTTATGATAATTTTAAAAATTGGCGGGAGTATTTTAACTAATAAAGATTCTGTAGGTGAAGTTGATGTTCAGAGTCTTAGAAGAATTGCATCTGAAGTTAAATCTTCATTGGATAATTCGCCTAAGGATTTAATTATTGTTCATGGTGCGGGATCTTTCGGTCATCCGCCTGCTAAAAAATATAAAATTGGCGAAAAATTTGATGAATCCGAGTATCCTCAAAAAAGAATTGGATTCTGTGAAATTCAAAATGCTGTTAAAAAATTAAATATGTATATTAGTGAAGCTTTCATTGAGGAAGGATTACCTGTTGTTGCCATTCCGGCTTCTAGTTTTATGACAGCTACAAATAAAAGAATCGTTGAAGGTAATCTTGATAGTTTTAAACGTTACTTGCAAAAAGGATTTATCCCAGTTATTTATGGGGATGTTGTCTTGGATGATGAGTTGGAATTCTGTGTCATTTCAGGAGACCAGATTATCCAATATTTGGCTAAAAATCTTAATCCGGATAGGGTTGTTTTGGGAACTGATGTGGATGGGGTTTATAATAAAAATCCTAAAACTCATGATGATGCAGTTTTCTTCGACAAATTTTCATCTTTGGATGATTTGGATACCTTAGAAGGAACAACAAATATTGATGTAACTGGTGGAATGATTGGAAAAATTAAAGAACTTTTATATTTAGCAGATTTGGGAATTGAATCTAAAATAATAAATGCAGAAGTTGAAGATAATATTTTCAAAGTCTTAGAAAACGAAAACGTAAAGGGAACTGTTATTTCAAGGGGAAAATAGTGCATGATTTCAGATAGAAAATTGGAGCATTTATTAATTTGTGAAAATTATGATGTTGAGTTTAAAAATAAAACAACTGGATTTGAGGATATAGAGTTAATCCATAATGTTTTGCCGGAAATTGATAAACAGGAAATTGATTTATCCACTTCCGCTTTTGGTAAAAGATTAAACTCTCCTTTATTTATCACTGCTATTACTGGAGGCCATCCTGCTGCAAAGAATATTAATAAACAGTTGGCTATTGCCGCTGAAAATAATGGTATTGCATTAGGTGTTGGATCTCAAAGGGCAGCTTGTGAGCATCCTGAACTAGAGGATACTTATTCTGTTGTTCGTGAAAATGCTCCAAACTGTTTACTTGTTGGAAATATTGGTGCTCCTCAATTGAATTTGGCTGAAAAAGCAGTGGAAATTTTAGATGCGGATATTTTAGCCATTCATCTTAATCCTCTTCAAGAATCTATTCAACCTGAAGGCGATTTGGATGCGAGAGGATATCTTGATTTAATTAATCGAATTAGTGATTCTGTAGATATTCCAATTGTTGCTAAGGAAACTGGTTGCGGTATATCTGGTGAATCTGCAAAGTTATTGGTTGATGCCGGTGTGGATTACATTGATATTGAAGGTGCTGGCGGAACCAGTTGGGCTGCTGTTGAAACATATCGTGCTGAAGACAGATATATGGGTGAAATCTTTTGGGATTGGGGAATTCCAACTGCAATTAGCACTGTGGAAGTTGTTAATGCCGTTGATGTTCCAGTTATTTCCTCAGGGGGTATTCGTTCAGGTCTTGAAGCGGCTAAAGCTATTGCTCTTGGAGCAGATGCCGTTGGAATGGCTTTACCTTTCTTAAAAAATTCTGCTTCTCAAGAACAGTTAAATAAATTTATTGAAAGATTCAATGATTCCCTAAGAATTGCTATGTTTTTAGTTGGAGCTAATAACATTGAAGAATTGAAACAATCCAAATTGGTTATTAGTGGAAAAACAAGAGAGTGGCTTAGTGAAAGAGGTATAAACACAAAAAATTATTCAAGGAGATAAAACATGAGCGTAGAAGTTATCGCTATCGGGGGATATCAGGAAGTTGGAAAAAACATGACTGCTATCAAGATAGGCGAAGATGTTATTATATTTGATATGGGAATACATCTTGATAGGATTAGTATGCACGAAGATACTGATATCGATAGGATGCATAGTTTAGACTTAATTGAAAGGGGTGTTATTCCTGATGATACTCTAATGAAGGATGTTGACGGTAAAGTAAAAGGTATCATCTTTTCCCACGGGCACTTGGATCACATTGGTGCAGTAGCTAAATTGGCTCACAGATATGATGCTCCATTAATCGGAACACCGTATACTGCTGCATTAATTGAAAAACAAATTAAAGGGGAACGTAAATTTAAAGTAACTAATCCTATTAGAATTTTGAATCCTGGAAGCAAATTGAAACTTTCTAAAGACATTACTTTGGAATTTGTTCAATCAACACACAGTATTCCTCAAGCTGTATTTCCAGTTTTACATACTCCTGAAGGAGTTATTGTTTATGCATTAGATTTTAAATTTGATAATCATCAAAAAGTATCTCCTCCACCTGATTACAAGAGATTGAGAGAATTGGGTAGGAAAGGCGTATTGGCTTTAATTGTTGAAACTACTAATGCAAAAAATTATGGTGAAGTTAAAACACATTCTGAAAGAATTGCAAGAAACATTCTTGAAGATGTAATGAGAGGTCCGTTGCATGAAAAAACAGGCATGATCGTTACCACATTTTCTTCTCATGTTGAACGGGTCCAGGCTATTGCAGATATTGCTAAAAAAAGTCATAGGGAAATATTTTTCCTTGGAAGATCTATGGAACGTTTCTGTGGTATTGCACAAAAATTAGGAATTTTAAAGTTGCCAAAAAATGCAAGCATTTATGGTTCTCCAAAAGCGGTTAACAAGGCTTTGATGAGAGCTGATGAAGATAGAGCTAATTATTTGCTTGTAACTACAGGTCACCAAGGTGAACCTGATGCTTTACTTCCAAGAATTGCAAATGGCAGAACTCCATTCAATATTAAAAAGGGAGATAATGTTATTATTTCAGCACCTATTATTCCAAATCCAACAAATGCTGCTAATAGGCATATTATGGAAAGAAGATTAAAATTGAAGGGTGCTAGAATTTATCCAAATGCTCACGTTTCCGGTCACGCTGGAAGAGAAGACCACAGAGAATTTTTACGCATGCTTAAACCACAGCATATCATTCCGGCACACGGAGACTTATCTATGCTTGCAGCTTATGCTGAACTTGCTGAAGAAGAAGGTTACAGAATTGGTTATGATATTCATATCTTAAGAAATGCTCAAGCACAAGTTTTTAAAAATTAAAAAGAGGGAATTATAATGAGTGATGTAAAAGAAGTACTTGGAAGTTATTCAACTGATATTACAAAAACCATTGAAGAAGAATTATCTATCATTACTCCTGATAATCTTGGAGAAGCTTCAGTTTACTTAACTAGGGCTGGCGGTAAAATGCTTAGACCAGCATTAACATTAATTGTATCTGAAGCTGTTGGGGGTTCTCGTGAAAGTGCTTTAAAAGCTGCTGCTGCTATCGAACTCATTCATACATTTTCACTTATTCATGATGATATCATGGATGATGATGATATGAGAAGAGGAATGCCT
This sequence comes from uncultured Methanobrevibacter sp., assembly GCF_946184425.1. Classification (GTDB taxonomy): domain Archaea; phylum Methanobacteriota; class Methanobacteria; order Methanobacteriales; family Methanobacteriaceae; genus Methanocatella. The sequence continues at coordinate 8,051 of NZ_CAMHFP010000043.1, forward strand.
TCAGTACATAAAGTCTGGGGTCAGGATGTAGCTATTCTTGCAGGAGATACTTTATTCTCTAAAGCATTTGAAATAATTACTGGATCACAAGGTACTACTTCTGATCAAAACAACCAAACATTAGCTACTGTTGCTGATGCATGTGTGAAAATTTGTGAAGGTCAAGCATTAGATATGAGTTTTGAAGAGAGATTTGATGTCTCTGAAGATGAGTACATGGAAATGATTTTCAAAAAAACTGGTGCTTTAATTGCAGCTGCAACAAAGGCAGGAGCAGTGATGGGTGGTGCTTCACAAGAAGTAATTGATGCTATGTATGAATATGGCAGATTGATTGGTTTAGCTTTCCAGATTCAAGATGATTATTTGGATTTAGCTGCTGATGAAGAGACATTGGGAAAACCAATTGGTTCAGACATTGGTAAAGGAAAGATGACCATTATTGCAATTAATGGTCTTGCTTCTGCAGGTGATGATTCAGAAAAATTACTCGAAATATTAAAAGAGGAAGAAACTCCACAAGAAGATATAGATTTAGCTATTGAAATTTTAACAAAATGTGGATCCATTGAATATGCTCGCAATTTGGCATTAAAATCTGTTGATGAAGCTAAAGAAGTACTTGAAATATTGCCTGATTCTTCATTTAAACAAACACTTTCAAACATTGCAGATTTTGTACTTGAGAGAAGTGCATAATTTCTCTCATTTTTTTATTTTTAAAATGAGTAAGGATTCCAGAAAAAATTCTGGAACCATTTTTTTTCTCATTGGTTTTTTTTGTGAGTATTTTTTTTTGAAATTCCTATTTTTTTTAAAATATTATAATGAATTTATTTTTAGAAATGATTCTTTTTTTGATTAAAGAATAGAAATTCAAATATGTATGATAATATTAAATATTATCGATTTTAAGTTTATTATTTCCATTATTTAATCTTTTTCTTTATTTTTAAAGCAATATTATCAATTTAGATCAATTTTTTAATATTGGGTAAATTATTTTAATATAATGTGTATAATCTAGTAATATGAAAGGAATTATTGGTGCAATTAGTGGGGATATGATTGGTTCAACTAGAGAATGGAATTCTATTAAAACAAAGGATTTTCAATTATTTCAGGACAGGTCATGTTTCACTGATGATAGTATTATGACATTGGCTGTTGCAAATTGGTTGATGAAGGATAAAACATCTGAAAGTGTTTTAATCAATGAGTTGAAATTTTGGGGAAATACATATCCCAATGCGGGTTATGGAGGACGTTTTATCAGATGGTTATTTGATGATGATTCTAAACCCTATGGGAGTTGGGCAAATGGTTCTGCTATGAGAGTTTCTCCTTGTTCTTGGGTGGCTGAAACTTTAGAGGAAAATCAAAAACTGTCTTATATGTCTGCAGTTGTCACACATAATCATCCTGAAGGTATTAAAGGTGCATTGGCCACTGCTGATGCAATATATTTGGCCAAAGTAGGATCTTCAAAAGAGGATATTAAAAACCATATTGAAAATGAATATGGTTATAATTTAAGTAATTCTTTGGATGAAATAAGGCCTAACTATTCATTTGATGTTTCATGTGCGGGTAGTGTTCCTGAATCAATAATTTGTTTTTTAGAAGGGAAAAATTTTGAAGATACTGTAAGAAATGCCGTATCGTTAGGTGGTGATGCAGATACTCAAGCAGCAATTTCTGGAAGTATAGCTTCTGCATATTGGGATGTCCCTTATGAAATTTGTTATGAAACTGAATCTCGTCTTGATGATGGCCTTTTAGATATTTTAACTGAGTTTCAAGAAACTTTTATTTAATTTTCTGTTGCTTTTTTATTTTTTTTAGTTGATTTTTAAAACGGTCATCATAGTTTTTAGCTATTTCTTCGTATTTATTCCAAATTCCAATTGCTGTTTCCGGTATTACATTTCGTTTGTCTTCTGAAAATTTTGTGTATGTGTGCAGCATTTCTTTTGAGTCTGAAATTATTACCTTTACAAAAGGTATATCTGCCTTTTGGATATTGATGTTATGGTTTTCAAAAAATTTGATTATTTCAAATTTTTCATTATTGATGTAACATGTTGGTGAGGCTAAAATGTGAACTTCAAGATTTCGTCTTTTTTTGAGAGCTTTAACTATTGCTTCACCTTCGCCTTCAAATAAAAATCCAATTCTCATATTCACTGTTTTTTTAGCCCTGCTGATGATTTCAACTTCTTGATTAATAATTTTTTCAACACCGTATATTCTCCAGATTGGGGCCTGAACTTGACTCATACCATTTTCATATATGTTTGTCAGTCTTGTAATTGTATCTTCTATTTTTACGTCAATAATTTCTTTTTCCCGACTCAATACTTCTACAGGTGATTTTACGATGTATACTAATGGTCTTCCATCTTCAATTTCAATAAAGTTTTTTTTGTTCAGTCCTTTAAGTACATCATATATTTTACTTCTAGGTATGTTTGATTTTTCAGCTATTTCTGCTGCTGTTGATTGAATTAATGAAGTGAGCGTTACATATGCTTGAGCTTCATACATTGTAAGTCCCATTCCTTTTAATACTGATATATTTTCATCCATAATTTTACTATTAATTTTATATTATATAATCATTACTACTTTTCACCCTTTTAAAGTAACAAAATATTTATATATTGTTCCAGTTAATTTAATATTAACGAATAAAAGAGGTGTTAATTATGGCAGAAGAAGGATTGGATATGTTTTGTTATCAATGTTCTCAAACCGCTAAAGGTACTGGATGTACTGTAAGTGGAGTTTGTGGTAAAAAACCAACTGTGGCAAGATTACAAGACAATTTAATATTTACTATGAAAGGAATTAGTGCATATAACTATAATGCAAATGTTTTAGGAAAATTTGACCCTGAAATCGATGCATTTTTGACTAAAGGTTTATACACTACATTAACTAATGTTAACTTTGATGTAAATGATTTGGTTGGACTTGCTTTAGAAGCAGGTGAAAAAAGTGTAGCAGTAATGAGATTGCTTAAAGATGCACACATTGAAGCATATGGTGAACCTAAACCTGTTGAAGTAAAAGTAGGTGCACAAGAAGGGCCAGCTATCATTGTAACTGGACACGACTTAAAAGCATTAGAAGAATTATTAAAACAAGTTGAAGGAACTGATATTAAAGTTTACACTCACTCTGAAATGTTGCCAGCTCATGGATATCCTGGATTAAACAAATATGAAAATTTAGCAGGTCAATTAGGTGGAGCATGGCATGATCAAAGAACAATATTCAAAAAATACAATGCAGCAATTGTTGGAACAAGCAACTGTGTATTGCCAGCACTTGATGCATACAAAGAAAGAATGTTCACAATGGATGTAGCTAAACTTGAAGGAGTAAAAACTGTAGAAAATTATGACTTCTCAGAAGTAATTGAATGTGCAAAATCTCTTGGATCATTAGAACCAGAAGAACTAACCACAATTACTACCGGATGGAGTGCAGGAGCTATTGTTGAACATGCTGACGCAATTAAAAAATTAGTTGAAGAAGGAAAAATCAGAAGATTCTTTGTTGTTGGCGGATGTGACAAAGCAGCAAAACACAATGATTATTACAGAGAATTCGTACAAAACTTACCTGAAGACACTGTTATCTTAACATTAGCATGCGGTAAATACAAATTCAATGATTTGGATTTAGGTGATATTGAAGGTATTCCAAGATTACTGGATGTAGGACAATGTAATGATACTATTGTTGCAGTTGATGTAGCATTAGCATTATGTGATTTATTTGACATGGAATTAAATGAACTGCCATTAACAATTGTATTAAGCTGGATGGAACAAAAAGCAGCTGCGGTACTCTGGGCATTGTTATACCTTGGAAAAACCGACATGTGGCTCGGACCAGTGCTTCCTGCATGGTGTAATGACGATATCATAAGTGTTTTAGTTGAAAATTACAATTTAACACCAACCACCGGTGATGCTATAGCTGATATTAAAACAATTATGGGGGAATAATTAATGAATGAGGATATTAAAGCTAAAGCTCTTGATATCCAAAAGTTGGTTGATTATCAAGACGATACTGTTGTAAGTCGTGAGGTTATCAAAAAAGAGTTAGGTACTGTCACATTCTTTGCTTTTGATCAAGGTCAAGGTTTGTCCGAACATTCTGCTCCTTTTGATGCGATGGTTCAAATTATTGATGGTGAAGCGGAAATTACAATCTCAGGTGTAAAACACACAGTTAAAGCAGGTGAAATCATAATAATGCCAGCCAATGAACCACATGCACTTCAAGCAGTAAACTGTCCATATAAAATGATTTTAACCATGATTAAATCTGATTAATTTCATTTTATTTCTTTTTTTTTTTATTTCTTTTTTATCTGTTTTTATGGCATGGGGATGTAAAGTTTGAGACTATGTCTATGAGGTGATGATTTACCTGATGATTTGTTTGTCTATTATGTGATGTTGATTCTGAATATTTTGATGAAATTAAAGAATAATTTTTTTATGTTATATTTATTTTTGATTCACTGAATAGTGTTGCTTTTCCAGCAATAATTACTTTATCATTATTCATTTTACAGTATAATATTCCAGTTCTTTTTGATGCTTGATATGTTATAATGTCATTCTTTTGAAGTATTTTTGACCAATATGGTATGATAGGTCATTTTTTCTTTTAACAGTTAAATTTACATTATCCGCTGTCTTAAAATGAATTTCTCTATGTTTTTTTTCATAAAAATTAAAAATAACATATGCTGTTGAAAGGGTTGCATGGCCACATAAGTCCACTTCTCTGCCGGGCGTAAACCATCTGATATGATAAACGTTATTTTGTCTAACAGCAAATGCAGTTTCTGATAAATTATTTTCAATAGCAATATTTTGCATTAATTCATTGGAAATCCATTTGTCTAAAATACAAACTGCAGTAGGATTTCCCATAAAAACAGTGTCTGCAAATGCATCAACAATGTATTGTTTCATTGTTTTTTCCACCAAACCATAATCCAATCTGCTTTATCTTTAAGATTATATAATTTTCCGGTTTTCTCATCTCTAGAAAGAATTCTTTCTAAATAGTTCTTCAATAATTCCTTTTCTTCATCTGAATATAAATCAAGTCTAAATTTACCATTGTCCATAGCTTCACCAATACTGTCATATTCACGATAATTATTAAGGTCAAATCGTTCAATATTGGCATAAACTCCCATATTGAATAATATATTGAAGAAATAGTTGTAGTCTGGGTAATCTTCTGTTTTTCTGCCAATTTCCTTATCAAAATCCTTTTCAATTTTTTTATTTTCAGGTCCGAAAATAGTGATAAAGACATATTTGGTAGCAATTTTGTTCAATTCAGTTAATACTTCTTTAATTGGAATAATACCATTCAATGATCTTGAACAGACAACCACATCCACATTGCCTATTTCTTTATATTTTATTTCTTCAATAGGTTTTAAAAATGTTTCAATATTCTTGATGCCATTTTCATGGGCTCTTTTTTCTAAATATTCCAACATTTTTGGAGAAGAATCAATACCGATTACTTTTTTTACTTTTTTGGCTAAAGGTATTGTCACGGAACCTTCTCCGCAGCCAACATCTAAGACAGTATCATTTTCATCAAGAATAATCATGTCAAATAATGCATCTTGATAATCATCTTTTCTAGTTCTTTTAAAAAAACCCGGTGCTGCTTTATCCCAATTTTTATCTATTTTATTTTCAAGTTTTTCAGCCCAGAAGTCTTCCCATTTTACATCATTCGGGTTTTTGATTGTTTGTTTCACATTTACACCTTGGTTTTTCCATTTAATATATTTTTGTAGTCTTCATAGTTCTCTTTAAGAAGTCTTGGAATATCTAATTCATAAGGGCAATTATCAACACATGCATAACATTCAATACAGTTTTCAGTTTCAGCCATTGTTTTTTGCCATTCTTCAGTTAAGTGAGGTTCTGTTGGAAATCTTCTGACCCATAAGGACATTCTGGCACAGGTATTGATTTTAATTCCTTCAGGGCAAGGCATACAATATCCGCATCCTCTGCAGAAGTCTTCGCCGAGTTCTTTTTTGTCCTTTTCAATTTCCTCTTTTAAACTTGCATCCAAAATGGTGTTAGTGTCATAGGATAAGAATTCGTCAAGTTCTGATATTTTTTGTATTCCCCATATTGGTAATACATTATCAAATTGGTTTAAAAATGCAAAACTGGCTTTGGAATTTTTAATTAATCCTCCTCCCATTGCTTTCATAGCTATAAAACCAACATCTAATTTTTTACATTTTTCGACAAGTTTTATTTCTTCATTACCACTTAGATATGAAAAGGGGTATTGTAAAGTTTCATAAAGTCCTGTTTCAATAGCTTCATGAGCAAAGGTAATTTTATGGGTTGTGATTCCAATGTGATTAATCATTCCATCTTCTTTTGCCTGTAACATTGCTTTAAATAATACATCGTCTTTTTTCGGAGTAAATGAAATATTATGGAATTGATATAAATCCAGGTAATCAGTTTTCATACTTTTAAGTGAAGTTTCCAAATCACTCCAGAATGCTTCAGGGGTTTCAGCAGCGGTTTTACTTGCAAGATAAATATCTTCACGAATATCTTCAAAAGCATTTCCCAGCTTTTCTTCACTGTCTGTGTAAAAATGTGCAGTATCATAAAAGTCAATGCCATTCTCATATGCTTTTGTAAGAATTTCCAGTGATTCTTCCATATTGCATCTTTGAATTGGCAATGCTCCAAATCCATTTTTATTTACTTCTAAATTAGTTTTTCCAAGTCTCATTTCAATAACCAAATATCTTTAATATAACATATAAAATTAATATGACAATCAATGCATAAATTGCATATTTTGAAGAGATGAATCTTGTTTTTTTGAATTCCTCATCTTTAACGTCGCCTTGTCGCATTATCTTATCTTTTTCAAAGGAACATTTTTGATATATTGATTCCAAATCTTTTGGAAGACGACCATGTTCATTTAACATATTGATAGTTTTGTTTAAATGTTTGATAGCTTCCTGATTGTCTCCAAGTTTAACACAGCAGAATGCTGCTTTATAATTAAAATTTGTTATTAACTCTAAATTTTCATTTGCTTCCTTTTCGTATTGGATGCATTGGTTGTAGTCATGCAATGCTTCTTTGTATCTTTTGAGTTCATATAATGCATCAGCTTTGGCATTGAATGTTATTAATGTATGTTCATCAGAGAGTGATTTTTCTAAGTATTCAAGTGCATCCTCATTTTTTCCTGTCTTTTGAAGCATTTGCCCCTTGTACAAATCTAATTTTTTATCACTGCCGTACTGGGCTTCATAATTATTTAATTCATTCAAAGCTTTATTATATTCCTTTGCCTGTATTAATAGTTCAATTTTGCTCATTTTCACTTCTTTTTTGGAAATTCTTGGTTTTTCTATTTTGGAATATGTTTTATATTTTTCGTAAGCTTTATCAATATACTCTAAGGATTCATCAATTTTTCCTTTATTGAAACGGCACAGTGCCTTATCACATAATGCATTTATAGATTTTGGCTGTTTTTGAAGGTATTCATCAAAGTATTTTTCACCATAATCTCCATTATCATGATTTGGATCATAATACTGATAATACATTCCTTTTTCTTCTAATGCTGGTAAATAATCTTTTTTGATTAATAAGTCTAAAATAGTTAAATATGAGTCAATATCATCTTTACCATGTCTTTTTCTGGCTATTTTTACAGCATCTTTATAATTTCCCTCTTCAATTAATTGTTTTGCTTGTTGAATAGCATCGCTCATCATATCAACCTAAATTTTTTTAATATAACTCCTATTATTTAACAACTCTCAATATTATTTATGATTTTATTTATATAGTATTTTACTAATGTTGTTTCCACTTTTGTAAAATTACTATTTACCTAATTGAAATTAAATAAAATACTTTTAGAAATGGAATATTAAATAGTTTTATTTTAAAACATTATTTCTAAAAAACATTAACTATTTTTATATCTAATTTCAAATTATTATTAGTAAGTAAATCTTACTTGTTCTTATTTTTATTAATTAATTAAATGTGATGATTAAATGAATGATTTAGAAGAAATTGTTTATAAACATGCTTTATTAAATGCAGCTAAACATAAAGGAAGTGCTAATCCTGGAGCTGTAATGGGTTCAATCATGTCTAATGAACCTGAACTTAGAAGCAAAGCAAAAGAGATTGGTCCCCTAGCTGGTAAAATTGTAGCAAAAGTTAATGCATTATCTCCTGAGGAACAAAGTTCTGAAATGGAAAAATATGGTGTTGAAGTTCAAGAGAAAAAACATAAAGCGAAAGAAGTAGGACTTCAAGAGCTTCCTGGAACTCATGAAAATATTGTATTACGTTTTGCTCCTAACCCAAGCGGTCCTTTACATATTGGTCATTCAAGAGCTGCGGTTCCTAATGCTGAATATGTGAAAAGACATAATGGAAAATTAATTTTAAGAATTGAAGATACTGATCCTAAACGGGTATTTGAACCTGCTTATGAAATGATTCCTGAAGACCTCGAATGGTTAGGCATTGACCCTGATGAAATAATTTACCAGTCTGACAGATTTGATATCTATTATGATTATGCTCGCCAACTAATTGAAAAAGGTGCAGCTTATATGTGTACCTGTGACGGTTTTACATTTAAGGAGTTAAAAGATAATTGCAAACCTTGTCCATGTAGGGATAATACTGTTGAAGAAAATCTTGAATTATGGGAAAAATTCGACACAATGAAAGCGGGTGAAGCTGTACTTAGAGTTAAAACAGACATTGCTCATAAAAACCCTGCAATTCGTGATTGGGTGGCTATGAGATTAGTTGATGAAACTCATCCTCGTTTAGGAAATAAATATAGAATTTATCCTATGATGAATTTCTCTGTTGCAGTGGATGACCATCTGATGGGATTAACTCATGTATTGAGAGGTAAAGACCACCTTGCAAACACAGAAAAACAAAAATACTTATATGATCATATGGGATGGGATGTGCCTGAATACATCCATTATGGTAGATTGAAAATGGAGGATATTGCACTCAGTACCTCTAAAGCTATGGCAGGAATAGAAGATGGAACTTATTCTGGATGGGACGATCCGAGATTAGGTACATTAAGGGCCATTGCAAGAAGAGGAATTGACCCAAGAACTATCTATAATTTAATCACTGAAATCGGTGTAAAGATGGCTGATTCAGCTATTAGCTGGAAAAAAATTTACGGTTTAAATCGTAACTTTTTAGAACCTGTCGCAAATAGATATTTCTTCTGTGAAGAACCTCAATTAATCACTGTTGAGGATTATGACGATGGTGAAGTGAATATTGAAAGACCGCTCCATGCAGATCATTTGGATAGGGGAAATAGAATTTTGCCATTTAATGGAAAAGCTTATTTGGCTAAATCAGATATTGCTGATGGTGTATTCAGATTAATGGATGCAGTAAATGTGGACATTAAAGGAGATACTATTTCTTATCATTCATCTTCCTTTGAAGATGCTCGTGATGTAAAAGCAAAAATCATTCAATGGGTGCCAATTGAAGACAATGTTAATGTAAAAATTGTTATGGATGATGCATCAATTAAAACAGGTCTTGGTGAAGGTGCACTTAAAGATTTAAAAGTTGGAGATGTAGTTCAATTTGAAAGAGTTGGTTTTGCACGTCTTGACGAAATTAAAGACGATGAATTAATATTCTATTATGCTCATAAATAGGTGAATAATATGACAATGTTTTCAAATGGATTTTCAACTCTTCAAATGCCTGAAGATTTCGAACCCGTTGCAACTAAAGATGAATTTAATGATATGTATTTGGTAAATACCAAAATACCAATGTCTATTAAATTTTCCACTACACCTACATTAGTCGGACTTCCGGATATTAAAGCAGATATTGAGAAAAATATAAAAAATAACGATAAAATCAATTTGATTGCTTCAGATTTCATTCCAATTGATGATGATATTTATTATATGATTGTATCTTCTTTTTCCGATGGTGAAAA
>NZ_CAMHFP010000044.1 GCF_946184425.1 uncultured Methanobrevibacter sp.
ATAGCAAATATTGAACTTAATTTTTTTTAATCAATCAATAATTTTTCTATTTTTTTTATAAAATTGAATAATCTATTTATTTTTTATATAAAAACCCGTTTAATTTAAATTTCATTTTTGATGGCATTGTTTTTTATTTAAATTAAATTTAAGATATGTAATCTTATTATAACTTATTTCAATTAAATTTTTCTTTTATTTCTAATTTCTATATATTTTTAACTTTTTTTTAATGATTTATTCTTTTTTAATTGGTTTTTCACAATTTCAAGTTTTAAAAACATTTATATATGAATAAATTATATAATTTTATCTACTCATTATGAAATACTATATTTTAGTATAATCATATTTTACTATAAAATTTTCGTAATGAGAACCAAGAGGTGGAAAAATTTCGATAAAAAATAAAACATTATTAATATCAATTGTATTGACATTCTTTATTTTATTGGGTGCAGTTAGTGCAGTTGATACAACAAATGTTTCAATTACAGAATATTCAAATTTAGAAGATAATGTTGATTCATTATCTGTACAAAATAAATTAGAAATTTCTAACGAGGATTCTATCTCAGAAACTAATATAGTTAATTCTCATGATGATAATTTAGAAGATTATCCTTCTGATTCTGTTTTATCAAGCAGTTTAAATTCCGATTATGAGGATAATAATGGGACATTAGGAGCTTCCTTCTTGAAGGTTAGTGCTGATGAAAATTCATCTTCAGTAAGCAATAATGATATTCTTTCTGTTTCAGAGGATGATTCTGTAGTTTCAGTAAGTTCTCAAAATTCTGAAATATTGGGTGCCGCTAGTAAAGTGGCTACTAAATTGTCAGTTTCTGACACTACTTATAGTAAATCAGGCACAGTTTTCAAAGTTACTTTAAAGGATAATGCTGGTAAAGCTTTGTATAATCAAAAAGTTTTATTAAAAGTAAACGGCAAACTATTTTCTGCTGTTACTAACAAGAATGGTATTGCTTCAATTAAAGCCAATGCTTTGGCTATTGGATTCTACACTATTTCTTTAACTTATGCTGGTAATTCAAATTATTCAGCTTCTTCTCTTTCAAAGAAAGTTAAAGTATTATCTTCTGTTAAAGGAAGTGATTTGACAAAATATTATGGGTATACTTCCGTTTATCAAGCAACATTTTTAAGAGATGGTGGAGCTTTAGCTAATACTAAAGTTTCATATTCAATTGATGGTAAAACTTATACAAAAAGCACGGATAAGAATGGTGTTTTAAAAGTATCTGTTTATTTAGATGTAGGAACTCATACTATCACATCAACTAATCCGTATTCTAAAGAAAAGTTATCTAATAAGGTTGTTGTTAAAAGAGATTATTCTACACTTACCCATAGTCCTGAAAAAATATATATTTCTCCTAAGACCAGTTATGTTTTTACAGTTGTGTTAAAATCTAAACATAATGTTGATCTTAAGCAAGGAGTTATATACTTTACATATAATAATAAAACCGTAACTGCAACTACTGATGAAGATGGGAAAGCTAGCATTAAAATTCCAGGTCTTTCTAAAGGAACTTATAAAATAAATTATCAGTTCCAGGGAACTAGTATGTTTTATGCTTCTTCAGGAATTTCATATCTGTATGTAACTGATTCAGCATGTAGTATTTCTTCTTCAGTATTGAAAATGTCTTATAATGATGGATCAAAGTTTTCTGCAACTTTAAAAAAATCCAATAAGCCATTAAGCGGTAAGGTTATTAAGTTTTATTTAAATGGTAAAACTTATGCTGCTAAAACTAACAGTAAGGGTGTAGCTCAATTTACTGTTGGCAATCTTAAACCTGGTACATATGCTGTTAAATATTCCTATTCAACATTAGGTTCAAAATATTATGCTGAAGGTTCAAATAAAATTATAGTTTCTAAATTAGCTGCAGTTGTAAATGCAAAACATTTGGTCATGAAATATAATGACGGATCTTCATATAAGGTGACAGTTAAAGATAAATCTGGTAAACTTCTTAAAAATATGCTTGTTAAGTTTACTATTAATGGAAAATCCTATATGCGTAAAACTGATGATAAAGGAGTTGCTAAAATAGCTATTTTGCTTAAAGTAGGTCTTTATCAAATTAAAACTATTTCCGCAAATGCATATTATCAATCAGAACCAGTAACTATGAAAGTATTAGTAAATGGAACAAAATTTATTGCTAATCAACTTTATGTATCAGTAGGTAAGAGTGTTTCTTATTCAATTAAAGCTATTGATGGTTTGAATCACACTATTAAAAAGGCTAAAGTTACTTTCACTGTTGATAAGAAAAATTATCATGTTATTACTAATAATTATGGTATAGCTAAAGTGAATTTGGGCAAATTGTCCAAGGGAGACCATAAAATTAGATTTGCTCTTCAATCAACAGTAGGTACATCAACAATTCATGTTGTAAATAAAGTTACATTAAAACAAATTATTGCAGCATCAAAATATGTTAAAAATTACATTGAAGATAATGAAAAATTACCTTCCAAAATTAAAATAGGTAGTTTATATTATTCTAATGCAGATTTCTTATATTTAGTTTCAAAAGCTATAATTAATTTGAAATCTGGAAGTAAAGCGGATATATCTGTTTTAAAAGTTTCTAAACCTGTAAAAGCAGGTGCCGCTGTGAATAAAAATGATTTATATGATTATCTCTCTGTAGCTAAAAGTTTAGTAAAAACTGCAGAATCTAAAGGGGTCATGCCTAATTCTGTTAGTTCAAAAGTAGGATCTATTGGTTATAATGGTATTGTTTATGCATTGGCAAGGGTTGTTGCTTTTTACGGCGATAATAATATAATGCCTGCTTATACTGCTATCAAATCGTTATCTGAATCAACTACTAGTAAGTTAAATTCTAAGAATACCATTTCTAATTTAGCACCATACTTGGCTGCTTCTGCAAATTGTCAAGTTAATAATGCTAAAATTAAGAATTTAGCTACTAAATTGACTAAAAGTTTAACATCTGATAAAGCAAAAGCTAGAGCAATCTTTAATTATGTTAGGGATACAATTTCATATAGTTTCTATTATGATACTAGATATGGTGCTGTAGGTACTTTAAATGCTGGAACTGGAAATTGTGTGGACCATGCGCACTTGGTTGTTGCATTGTCTAGGGCAGCAGGTCTTCCAGCTAGATATGTGCATGGAACTTGTACATTCTCTAGTGCAACTTATGGTCACGTATGGGCGCAAGTATTAATCGGAAATACTTGGACAGTCTGTGATGCAACTAGTACTAGAAACTCGTTAGGAAATGTAGTTAATTGGAATGCAAATACTTACTCTCTTCACGGATATTATGTAAGTCTTGATTTCTGATTTCTACTTTATTTTTTTTATTTTTTTTTTTAAATTCTTATTTTTTTATAGCTAATAATTTATAATAGTTTTAATAAAGATTTAATTACAATCTAATGGAACAATATTATGAATTCTAAAAATTATTCAAAAGTGGCTGTTGGTGGGACTTTTGATAAATTCCATGATGGTCATAAAAAATTGTTATCAACTGCTTTTGAAATTGGGGACAGGGTTGAAATTGGTGTTACTTCTGATGCTTTTGGAGGATTAAAAGGTAATATTGATTCCTGTGAGGAAAGAATGAAAAACCTTAAAATATTTTTCTCAGATAAATCTAATTTTACTGTAGTTCCTTTGGAGGATCCTTATGGCACAACAATTTATGATGAGGATTTTGAAGCTATTGTTGTTAGTGCTGAGACTGAACCCACAGCAGTTAAAATTAATGAGATTAGAATGTCAAAAGGCATGCGACCTATTGATATTGTTGTTGTTAGTTTTGTATTGGCTTATGATGGAAATCCAATATCTTCAACTCGAATTAGGAGTGGGGAAATAAATAAAAATGGAAATTACATAAAATAGTCAAAAAATAATCGATATGTTTATATATTCATTTCGTGATATATTTAATTAACATATAAATTATTTTTTTATAATTTTAATATGTGAATTATTTGAGGTGGTTATATGGCAGTAAAAATAGATTCTGATGTATGTGGACATATTCAAGATTGTCCTGTACAAGGATTATGTATTAAACTTTGTGAACAAGGTGCAATTATCGAAGAGGACGGGGACGTTAAAATAGTTCCTGAAAATTGTGATGATTGTGACCTTTGTATACAAAATTGCCCAAATCAAGCTATTTCTAAAGCATGAGGTTTTTTCATGTTTTCTATAGAGCGTAAGGGTGAAGAACATCGTAAGTTATCTTATGATGATGTAAATTGTGTTGGTTGTGGAATTTGTGTGGATACTTGTCCAACTTCTTCTTTAAGATTAGGGCCTTTAGTTCCTATTGCAAGAGGGTTAATTGAAATGGATTTGGTTTCTGTTAGTGATTCATGTGTATTCTGTGGATTATGTTCAATTGCCTGTCCATTTGATTCATTATCCTTGACAATTGATGGCGAAAATATTAAGGATATAAAGTCCTATCCTTCTTGGGAAGTTCAATCAGTTATTGATGATGAAGAGTGTATATATTGTGGAAGATGTAAATCTATCTGTCCAAGGGATTCAATTTTATTTAAAAGAAAACTTCCTGAAATTTCCACTTTGGTTCGTGGTGAGATTAGTTTTGATCAAGATAAATGTATCTATTGTTCTTTTTGTGCAGATTTATGTCCTGCTGAAGCAATTATTCTTAATAATATTCCCACATCCAGTGTCGACATGTTAAATAATTCTATTGAAGTGGATACTTCGAAATGTGTGTTCTGTGGTGTATGCAAAAGAGTTTGCCCAGAGGATGCCATTAGAGAAATTTGTTCAACATGTATGTTGCGTGATGAAATTGAAGTTCCAGAAATTACAGGTGAAGCATTTATTATTGAAGATTCCTGTGTTAACTGTGCATGGTGTTCTGAAATTTGCCCTGTCGATGCAATCACAGTTACTAAACCATTTGAAGGTACTCTTGAATTGGTGGAAACTGAAGAAAAAATTTGTAAAGGCGACTCTTGTCACGCTTGTTTTGATGTTTGCCCATGTAATGCGGTAGAAATTGTTGATGGAAAATCTGTTACTAATTTAGATTTCTGTAATTTATGCGGCGCATGTGTAACCGCATGTCCGCAGGATATTAGAGTATTATCCAGAACTTCTATGAATTTGGTTAATATAAATTCAGATTCCTGGGCTGAAATTTTAAATTCGTTAATTGGTGGAAAATAGGGTTTCCCCTATTTTCAAATTTTATTTATTAAAAAGTCTCTTTCTTGTTTTAACAATTCTTTAATGTTATTCTGTGTTTTTTCAGTTATATTTGAAATATAACTGGCTATTAGAAGTATTATCACTATTAATCCTCCAATTATTAGGATTAATTCAGCACTTCCTTGTCCTTTATTGTCTATTTTTCTATACATGGGTTCTATTATCCAATATTGTGTTTCTGACATCAATTATATCGTCTTTTGCTTTCAAACTTCGGTCACTGGTTTCCATATATGATCTATAAATTGTTAGTGCAAGTAATGCAATAACAATCACTCCGCCGAATAATAAAATATATTCTGCGGCTCCTTGTCCTGAATTTTCATTTATGAGTGTTTTCATTTTTTTCATATTTTCACCAGTTATACTTATGGAATTTTAGCATATATTAATATTACTATTTTTTAAAAAAGTATTACTGTATAATTTTTTTCATTGTTTTTTTCCTATTTTTTCCATTAGGTTTATTAATAGTGTTGTAGATAAAATATAATTAGTTAAATATAGAGTGATTAAAATTGATAAGGGTGAAATCGTGGGAAATACATTAAAATTAGTTTCAGGTTTTATTTTATTTGTAATAGGTATTCTCATAGCATATGAGACTAGTGTATATAATTTATTAGATATTTTATTAATTGTTGGTTTTATCATAGCAATTGTTGGAATCATTATGATTATTAGTTATTTTGTAGATTCCAATGCTGATAGGACTACAAATGCAATTAAAGAATTTATAACTTCTAATGAATCTAATTTTCATTCTTTAAATAGATTTGAAAAAAAATCTGATAAACCTAATCAACCATTACATGTTCGAAGAGAATTTAATGAATATGATGATACTGATTATGATGAATTAGTGCTTGATGATTATGAAGAATCTTCTTCTGGTGATTATTATGATGATTCTTATGAAAATAATCCAAAAGCTGTTTTAAACGTCGTTCGAGGAGGTGAACGAGAAGATGTTAATTTTGATAGGCAACTTCAATTCACCCCAAGATATGATAAACCTATTAAAGTTACTAGAGTTCCTAAAAAACGTGAAGAAGACTATTTTATAAGAGATGCACCCGAATTCATTGTTGAAACAGATAAGTCTGAAGAAATTAAAAAAGCTTTATCTCAAGAAGCACCTGTTGAAGATATAATTGTTGAACATCCAGAACCTGTTACTCAAGATATCGGTGAGCCTAGAGATATTAAAATCGATATTAACAATCCAAGCAGTCTTCCAGTTCCTAAATCTCTCCAAAGTTATGTAATTTATAATGATGGTTTAATGTCTTCTCAAGATGCTTTTGACCAATTGGCGGTTAATGTTAATAAGGAAATAATGTTGGAAATTCCTTCATTGAATGATTTATCAGACAGATTTTTATCTCATGTTCCAACTATTTATTCCAGGGTCATTATTGATGAATTTGATGTTTCAGACATGTCATACATGTTTTTAATATCCTCACTTTTAAAACAAGGTGTGCATATCAGAACTGTTCCTAAAGTACATACTGTTAATTTAATCACAGACGATTCACACGCAATGATTATCTCAGATGGTCCTGATGGTTTAGAATATGGTGCTATTTATGAAGATAGAAATTCCATTTCAGATATTAGATCCGACTTTGAAAAAACTTGGGATATTGCATCTACTTTAGATGAATCTGTTGTTATGAATACTGTTGGGGGAGTTGTATAATGGAAATAAGATGGTTAGGACATTCCGCTTTTGAAATAATTAGTGATGATAATGTAAAAATATTAATTGACCCCTTTATTAGTAATAATCCTGCTTGCCAAGTGCCTGTTGAAGATTTAAATCCGGATATTATTCTTCTCACTCACGGTCATTCAGACCATTTTGGTGATGCATTGGAGATTTCTAATAGTACTAATGCCCCTATTGCATGTATTCACGAAATTTCACTCTTTTTAGCAAAACAGGGTATTAGAAATATTAGTGTTAATATAGGTGGTTCTTTTATTTTTAGAAATATCAAATTTACAATGCTTGAAGCTAAACACTCTTCTGATATTGATATGGTGGAAGAAATTGTTCCTGGTGGAACTGCCGCAAGTTTTTTAATAACTTTCGAAGATGGTACTAAAATATTCCATGCTGGGGACACTGGATTATTTGGAGATATGAAAACAATTATTGGAGAAATATACAAACCTGATGTTGTATTAGTTCCTATTGGAGATAAATTTACTATGGGTCCTTTTGAAGCAGCATTAGCTTCAATGTGGTTAAATCCTAAAGTGGTTATTCCAATGCATTACAATACATTTCCTCCAATAGAACAGGACCCTGCAATTTTCGCTAATTTTGTTAGTCAGTTCAATCCTAACATTGATGTAGTGGTCATGAATCCGGATGAATATTTTGAATTTAATCCTGAAGATTATCAGGGTTAATTTTTTTCATATTTTTTTCTTTGATGATATTCTTCATCAATGTCGCATTTTCCTGATGGTAATACTCTTATAATATCATCAAGGGTAAGTATCTCATCTTCATTTATTTTATGCATTATTTTTTTGGCAATTGCTTCTTTTTTTGTAAAACCTGGTTTTAACACAATAAAATTTTCGCTATGTTTCTCTAAAGATTCTATAGGTCCTGCCATGATTCTTTTTCCTTCATAATCAACGATTCCCACAGCTAATTTTACTCTTGCTCCCCTAATATAATTACGGTGTCCTCTTATTACAAATGATCCTTTTGATAAAAATTCTCCAGCTTCGGGTGTTTTTGAAACTTGGTCCGGATAGACCCAAAACACATCTTGTGATGTGAAACCCATTGACCAAGCAGATGAAAATGATGCTGCAAACTCGCCAGATTCTTTAAGGAGATTATCATTTACTTCTTTTCCATTTAATTTTATAGCAATTGATGATGCCCCATGTATATCTGCATGTAAATAAATATCATTTGTATCTAAATATTTTTTAACAATACTTTCATTACTGTTAGCATCCCTACCACCAACTACAAGGGTGCCGTCAGAACTGATGAACCATCTTAATTTTTCATACCATTTGAGATTTTTCTTTATTCTCTTTTTTGGAACGGAAATATTTTCCATTGCTATGTCTTTTTTAGCCTTCATTTTTTCGAGTTGCTTTTTAGTATTTTCTATAGCTATTAAAGCACCTTTTGTTTTTCTTTTAGCTTTTTTAGATTTTTCATAATAATTTTCAGCATTTTCCGGGATTGTTAACTTTGGATTTATATTTATAGTTGTGTCATCTATTTTTAATGTTAAAATGCCTAAGGGATCAATGGATTCATAGGTTTGAGCTTCTTCCATACCTTCCTTTTTAGCTTTTTTAAGTGTTTTTCCAATTTCTTTAAAAGAGTAGTCTTTAGTTCTTGCTGTGTTTACAACATTTATCATATTTTCAATGATGGTGTAATTAGAATAGATTAATTCTCCTTTATATGTACTTTCACTTATTGTTTCTTCAAAATTATCAAGTGTTTCTTGCTGTAACTTTAATCTTTTTTCAAATTTGCCTACTTTTTTATTCCATGCTTTTTCTTTAATCTGTTTTATGTCTGTGTTTACTTTTTTTGAATAGAATTCATCACATGCTTCATTGAAATTTTTATAGTAAGTTTTCTCATAATCCTCGTATTTTATTAAATCAAGAGGTACTACATCTTCTTTCCCATCCTTTTTAACAATTTGAGGTTTTGATGATTCATTTTTCAGGTTATCAAATAAATTTTTAAGGCCTTCATATAATGCGGAATATTGTTCTTCAGTGATTTCTGTGTTTTGAGTGTTCTTATCAATTTCAATTATTTTATTTGCTCTCACGATTACTTCTTCGGCATATAAACTTCCAAGCCCATTTCTTGCAAGTGTTCTTACGATATCACTGTCGTCGTTATTTTTAAATAATTCTTTAAATTCTTCTTCATTGATAATAATCGGATTCATTCCTCTTTCTTCGGGGAAAACATACTCTCTTTTAGAACTTATGTCTCTGGAGCTCAGTTGTTTTCGTTTAAGGGGTAATATGATATTGTTTTCATCATCTAAAAGAATAATATTCCCTTTATCAAATAATTCTACAATTATTGTATAATATTTGTCTTTTTTAACTTTGATTTCAACTACTCTATCAAAATTGTGTTGTTTTATACTTTCAACATGTGCTCCCTTGATCCTTTTTCTCAGCAACATTGGAAATGTTGGTGGGGTAGTTGGATTTTCAAGTGGATATTGGCTAGTATGTATTCTTGAACCGCATTGCATCACTAAATCAATTCTACCGGTTCCTGGAACGTGAAATCGCATTACAACTATGTCTTTTGTTGGTTGGAATGATTTATCTACTCTAGCACCACTTAATAAATTATTCAATTCATCACTTATTGTATAAATGTCTACATTGGACATTGGTTTCATAGTAAACACCTTTTTTCAATCAATACTTTAATATATTATAATTACTAAAATTATATTAATATATCTAATTAAGGAGGATATCAATGGACACAACTATTAAGGTTACAAGTATTCATATTATTTCAGGTCTTGTTGCAGCTTTAATTTCAACCGGTTTGACTGTGGGTTGGTTTGGATTTAAAAATGAAATCTTTGCAGGTTTAATTGCATTAATCATATTATATTTCATTGGCCAATTATCTCAAAAAATTGCCGGAGATGAAATTTCTGGATTTTCCCAATGGTTATGGGATGGAATTTCCCCATTCTTTTTCACATGGGTTATTTCATATACATTGTTTGTAATGTATTTATAATTTAATTAAAACTTTCCAAAGAATATCCAAATAAATGCTATTATTAATGAAGTTATTAATAAAACTGGAGCTATAATTTTACTTACCGCAACAACTGAACTGATTGTAGAGATTAGTTCAGTTGAATTATTTGGACCGAATGTTTTAAGGCCTATTATTTTTTCTGTTCCAGTACCAACTTCAACTTTTTCTAAATCTTTTATTGCTTCTTTTATACTTGTTCTAACATATTTGATAATTTCAGACCTTTTAGAGATGCCTACAGGATTATAACCTCTTGAAAGTGTATTGACAGTATGTGTGTCAGTAGTCATTACTTCTATTTCATCAATTTCTAAATCATTTACTGCTTCCATAATTTCTTGTCTAAATCCTACTTCCATATTGTTTGAGTCAAATAGGACATAAGCTGTTCTCTGATTGTCAACTTCTATAATCATGGTTTTCAAACCACTTTCTCCAATTCCTTCCTGTTTGTCAAGGGTTTGCATTGTAGTTTGCCAGCATCCTATTTTCAAATCGCTTTTTGATTGATTATTATCAATTTTATCTATAACTTCAATTAAATGGAATACTTCTGCATTTCCAGGTAATACTTCTCCACTTTCGGGAGCAAATGAATTGTGACAATCTACAATTATGGAATCTTCAACGTTGCATTTGCTTCTACTTTGAGCCATCATTGTCAGTCCGACTCCAAATTCAATATCATCACTGCCTTCAGGTGCAAATGTGGATAATATTACCATTCCATCATTGAAAAATTGAACTCCAATATTTGCTTTTTGAGCATTATATCTTACAAATTTACTTGCATTAGGACTATATTTTACTTTATTTAATCCTCGTTTCACTGCATGTTCAATTTTATCAATTTCTGAAACAGCAATCGGATTGAAATCGTGTGTGGAAGGGCCATGAGCGACCATGGTAAAGTAATCAAATCGGTTTGCAAGAATTGTAGGCATATTTGATCCTCCAAGGTCTCCAAGAGGACCTGGGTGGACTGATGGTGAAATAAATAATGCTTTTATTCCATTTTCAGTTTTAAAACTAACAAATGTAACTACTGTGTCTATAGCTTCACTCATATTTTCAAATAGTCCTTCGAGTGAATTTGAACCTTCGTTCAAATGTGCAATGAATAGGCTTAATAAATCTAAAACACCAATCCCCAGATTTTTCTTGAAAGGTGATGCAATAATTGTAATAAATGCATAAATTGCTAAAACGAATATTGTTCCTGCAATCAATGCTTTTAATGTAATTTGAATTATAATAGGTCCTAAAAAACTTGTGTCAATTACTAAAAATGTTACTAAGATATACATTGCTATTATTAGTATGGGCTGAATTAATCCGGTAATAACTGCTTTTGTAAACCTGATTTTTGAAGTTGCCCAAAATACCAAAGTATTAAAACCATAAATCAAAACACATCCGAATAACAGTGTGTTTAAGAATACATCAAGATTCAAAATCCTAGATATTATTCCTCCAATGATCAGTATAATACATAATATAGTCATGGAAAGGGCAGACAAACACATTGAATGTTTTATTTTCAGATTTATTCCGTCTAATACACTTATAACCTGCTGATTAATGGCACCACTCATTATGGAAGTAATACCAACAATCATTAAAAAATAAATCGCACCATAGAAAACTTCTTCTAAAGCAGAATATGATACGTAATCTATCAAAAAGTAAAACATTCCACTTAACATGCTTACTATTATCATTCCTATGATTGAATATTTTGTTTTTGGCAGGGTTTTGATATATTTGGACAATCCTGCAACATTACTCATACTTGACATAATTTTTCCCTATTGATTTTTTAACCATTAATTTTATTAAAGCTAAAAAGTTATATAATCATAGATTTGTATTATTAATAAATATATTTTTACTTGTAAAGGTGAAGAAATGGAAAGAAAATTAAATGTTCCAATTAAAGATGAAAAGTTAAATGAGTTAAAAGCAGGTGATGTGGTTTATTTAACTGGAAATATTTTAACCGCTCGTGACCAAGCACATAAGAGACTTCTAGAAAAAGGAGCGCCATTAGATATTGATGGTGCTGTTCTGTTCCATGCAGGTCCTATTATCACTGAAAAAGATGGTAAATATGAAATGGTGGCAATTGGACCAACAACCTCCATGAGAATGAATCCATATCAAAGTGATGTTTTGGATATGGGTCCAAAAATTATCATAGGAAAAGGAGGAATGGACGATACTGTAAGGGAAGCATTAATCAGAAACAATGCTTTATATGTTGTAGCTACTGGAGGATGCGCTGCATTATATGTTGATGCTGTTGAAAAAATTGAAAGTGTTGACTGGTTAGATTTGGGAATGCCTGAGGCAATGTGGAATTTAAAAGTGAAAGATTTTGGACCACTTATTGTTGCAATGGATAGTGAAGGAAATAGTTTATATGATTAATTTTTTTACAAATTTATAAGCAATGCTTATATATAATTTTATGTATAGTATATTTAATTTACTTTAATTTACTAATATTATGGAGATTGAATTAGAAGTGATATTATGGCTGATATTAAAGAAACTGCAGAAAAAAAATTGAAATCAAGAATGGCTAAAATTAGAAAATGTAATAGGGAACCTGAAGAAAAAGAAAAATTTTCTCAAAAATTCGGTACTTCTTTTGAAATAGAATTCCAAAATAAAAACCCTGATAAACTTACTGATGGTATAACTATTTTCACAAGTCCTGAAGGTAAAGTTTTATTCGCTGAATATTATTATCAAATCCCCGAAAATGAAGAATACACTTCAGTTGACATAACTGAAAAACAATTAAAAGCAATTATTGAATTCTTTGATGATTATAAATTACAGTTAGATGATTCTGATTAGATGATAGTTAATAACTCTTTAGATGAAGTTAAAAAGAGAGATAACGCTCTTTCAATTATCAGAAATGCTGTTGAAAATGAGGGACGTTCATCTTTATTTGATTTGACTGGTTTGTCTGGCGGTTTTATTGCAAATCATTCTGAGCTTAGTTTATTAGAAACATATGTTGGTCCGGCTATTTTTGAAGAAAACCTTCAAGAAGTTGGGATAAATCATATGGGTGGAGATAAAGTTATTCCTTTAAATAGAACTTCTTCAGGAATACTCGCCACTATTTTAGCCCTTGTCAATGAGGGTTCTAATGTTGTCCATTATCTTGCTGAATTGCCTGCTCATCCTTCCATTCCTAGAAGTTGTGAGTTAGTTGGTGCAAATTATTATGAAACTGATAAGTTTGAAGATTTCTCGATTCCACCTAATACTTCATTGGTTGTAGTTACAGGATCTACTATGGATCATAAGGTAATTGACGAATCAGAATTTAAAAAAGTAATTGAAATGGCTCATGAGAAAGACATTCCTGTCATGGTTGATGATGCATCTGGTGCACGATTAAGAACAGTCATTTTTAATCAAGCTAAAGCTTGCGATTTAGGTGCAGATATAGCTATTACAAGCACTGATAAGTTAATGCCTGGTCCTAGAGGTGGTTTAATGGCAGGTCGTGAGGATTTAATTGATAAAATCAAAGTTAAAGTTAATCAATTCGGTCTTGAAGCACAACCTCCTGCTGTTCTTGCAATGTTAAACGGTATTAAAAACTTCAGTAAAGATGATTTAATAAGAGGTTTTGAAAGAAAAGAAGAATTATTTGACTTATTGAATAAGAATTTTGATAATTTTGAAAAAACACCTACTGGGGTAATGATTTCTCCTAAAGGTTTATCTCAAGAAATTAATGTTAAGCATAATTTATCTGATAATGATTTGGCATTTGTGTTTTCTTTTATTTTATTAAGGGACTATGGAATAATTACTATTCCTCCAGTTTCAATGCCTGGAGCATCTACAACAATACGGTTTGATTTATCAACACAAGATGCTTTTAAATTAAATTTAAACGATTTAAATAAAAAAATAGAATCTTCATTTAAAAAACTACAAGATGTTGTTTCAAATGAAGATGAATGTAGGGAGATTGTATTTAGTTTTTAATTATACATTCTCCAGAAATTACTTTTACTAAGGTTCCATCAATTTTTTCCACAACTAGTGCTCCTTCCTTTCCGATACCTAAAACATAAGCATCGTAGTAAGTATTGAAAGGTTCTCTTACTTCAACAATTTTTCCGATTGAGTATGAACGTTTTCTCCATTCTTTTAGGATATCTTCATATCCTTCATTGTTGAATTGTTCGCTAATTTTCTCAAATTCTTCTAAGAATATTTTTATTAATAGATTTTCGTTTCCTTCTCTATTGAGTTCTTCTTTAAGTGTTGTTGTTCCTTCTTGTAATTCTTCAGGGAATTGGTCAACATCTAAGTTAGCGTCGATTCCAACTCCAACAATAACACTTTCGATTGTGTTAAATTTAGCTACTGCTTCTGTCAATATTCCACAGACTTTTTTACCATTTATCATAATGTCATTTGGCCATTTGATTTCAGTATTTTCAACACCTATTTCTTCAAGGGTTTTTGCAACTGCCACTCCGGTAGCTAGTGTAATTAAAGGTAATTTGGAATGTTCCACATTTGGATGCAATATAATTGATAACCATACACCACCTAATGGTGATTCCCATTGTTTTCCAGACCTTCCTTTAGCTCCTGTCTGTTTTTCGGAGATAATTACAGTTCCATTTTCAACATCGTTTAAAGATAAAAATTTAGCAAGAGTATTGGTTGATGATACTTCCTTGTATACATACAGGTTTTGACCAACATACTCTGTGTTTAAATCTTTTGAAATTTCGGAAGCTTTAATGTATTCAGTATCGCTTTTTCCTATTTCTTTAACAATATTTGAAAAATCATTTAAATCGATGTTGTGGATTTCATTTAATGTTTCTTCAGAAACTTTTTTTTCTTTTTTTAATAAGTTTACAATTTCTTTTTGCATTTAATAATCTCCAAATCTATTTTTTTTGCATTTTCTGATTTCTCACTGCATTTTGATATGAACCAACAGCTGCTGAAATGGCAGCTATTTTCTTACCTGGCATAAATGTGGATTTTAATTTGTTTACAATTTCTGCATCTTCTAATATCACATTTTCCATTTCCTTGTCTATACCTTTTTTGTGTTGGTCAATAAAGTGTGTATTTAAATCTCCTGAAATAAAATTAGGATTTCTTAAAATAGCTTTATGGAATGGAATAGTTGTTTTTACACCTAATATGATGTATTCACTTAATGCTCTTTTCATTCTATTAATTGCATCATTTCTATTTCTACCATATGTAATTAATTTTGAAATCATGGAGTCATAAAATGTTGGAATTGTATAATTCATGTATACTCCACTGTCTAAACGCACACCAGGTCCTCCAGGAGATCTATATCCTGTGATTTTTCCAGGATTAGGTGCAAAATCATTAAGAGGATCTTCTGCATTAATACGGCATTCAATAGCATGTCCGGTCACTTGTATGTCATTTTGTGAGTAACTTAACTCTTCACCGGCGGCCACTTTAATTTGTTCTTTGATTAAATCGGTATTTGTCACAAGTTCAGTAATAGGGTGTTCCACTTGTATACGAGTATTCATTTCAAGGAAGTAATAATTTCCACCATCATATAAGAATTCAACAGTACCTGCACTTGTATATCCTATGTATTCTGCAGCTTTAACTGCACTGCCTCCCATTTCTTCCCTTAATTCGTCAGTCATAATAGGGGATGGTGCTTCTTCAAGAAGTTTTTGATGTCTTCTTTGAATGGAACATTCCCTGTCAGCTACATGAATTACATTTCCATGTTCATCAGCTAAGAGTTGGAATTCAATGTGGCGAGGTTTTTCAAGGTATTTTTCTATAAATACGGTTGAATCACCAAAGTTGGTGGATGCTACAGATTGTGTTGATTCAATTGCACGCACTAGTTCATCTTCTTCATAAACTGCACGCATTCCAATTCCTCCACCGCCTGCAGAAGCTTTGACAATAACTGGATAACCTATTTGGGCAGCAATTTCTTTTGCTTCTTCAATATCAGTTACTCCTTCAGGTGTACCTTCAATTACAGGGACTCCTGCTTTTTTCATTAGGGCTTTGGATGTAATTTTATCTCCCATTTTATGAATTACGTCTCCGTTTGGTCCTATAAGTTTGATTCCATTTTTTTCACATTCTTCTCCAAATTTAGGGTTTTCAGCTAAAAACCCATAACCTGGGTGTATTGCATCAGCACCTGAGTCCAATGCAATGTTTATAATTTTTTCAATATTTAAATAAGATTTTGCTGGTGAGGGATTGCCTAAAGGATAACTTTCATCAGCATAGTTTGTATAAAGAGAAGTTTTATCCGCATCGGAATAAATAGCTACACTTTCTATGTCAAGTTCACGACAAGCACGCATAACTCTTATTGCGATTTCTCCCCTATTTGCGATTAATACTTTTTCAAACATATGAAACCTCAAAGTAATTTTTTTTATTAATAATATAATTATATAAAATATAATAATTAAATATGTTGATTAGATGAAAAAAATTACCCGTAAAAAACATTTAGAAATGAGACTTCAAAATATCCCCTCTCATCCTAAACCCAAAGTGCATCTTGAACAGTATACTACGCCTTCAATTATTGCAGCAGACTTGATGTGGAATGCCTTTTCATTAGGTGATATTGAGGATAAAAATTTCTGTGATTTGGGATGTGGAACGGGGATGTTTGCAATTGCTTCTGCATTGATGGGTGCAAATTTATCTGTTGGTGTAGATATTGATGAGGATTCTATTGAGTTGGCAAAGGATGTTGCAAGTAAATTAAATATTGATAATTTAAATTTCATTCATAAAGATATCCTTGAATTTAATTGTTCATCTAATTTAAATACTATTTTTCAAAATCCTCCATTCGGATCTCAAAAAAAAGCTGAAAGGGGTCGGGATTTAAAATTCGTAAAAAAGGCTATTGAATTAGAACCTGATGTATTATATTCTTTTCATATGGCTTCCAGTGAAGAATTTTTATTAAATTACTATGAAGAAAATAAGTTAAATGTAACTCATGTATTCAGATATAATTTTCCAATTCCTAAGATTTATGATTTTCATACAAAAGAAAATCAGTATATACGCGTTATTGTATTGAGAGCAACATTCTAATAATTTATAAATTTTATAATGCTGTTATTTTTCCATATTTTTTCTCTAAAAAACAATACCTTTATATACTGGTTTGTATATACTTTATATTAATATATTCTCTGAGTATAAAAAAGTTGGTAGCATAAAAAGAAGCTACGGATATTATAATTGATATAATATTTTTGTAAATGTGTAAGTCTATTAGTGATAGCTATATAAATGTAGGGTAATCTTTATATACTTGGGTTTATATAATTAAAACTAATGTATAAAGATGAGCTATCTATATTTATTCCAAACTCATTTCTTTCTGAGTCTAAAGATCTTAAAATTCGTACTTATAAAGTAGGGATATTAGGTAGAGCTTTAGCGATTTTTCAAGCAGATAATGTTGTTATTTATAATGATGACAATGTTAAAAATGAAGATGGAGAGAATGATGGAAGGTTTATTGCTGAAGTTTTGAGTTATATGAATACTCCTCAATATTTGAGGAAGAAAGCATTTCCTATAAAGGCAGAACTAAAGCATGTTGGTATTCTTCCACCTCTTAGAACTCCTCATCATCCTGTTAATAGTCAACCAGACGTGGGTGATTATAGACAAGGTTTCACTGTTAAAAGGAATAAGAAAGGAACTTTTGTTGATATAGGTATGGATAAACTTGCATTCTGTAAAG
>NZ_CAMHFP010000045.1 GCF_946184425.1 uncultured Methanobrevibacter sp.
CATGGTTTACTAGTAAAGATGTTAATTTTAGAATAGCTTTATTAAAATTAATAGATAAACCAATTAAATCTTTGGATAATGGAGATAATAAAGATAATGAAGTGCAACAAGAAGATAAAAAGGTAGAACAAAAAGATTTAAAACCTGAAAAACCTTTAGATGAGAGCGAAAAAAATGTTCCTATTGGTGCTGATGTATTTAAGGCACAAGGTGCAGGACTTAACTTTGTACATGGGGGTGCAAGTTTAGAGGAATGTATTATTCCATTATTAGAAGTAAAAGCATCTAAAGATTCTAATAAGCGTCCAAAGGTTGATTTGCAATTAATTTCAACAAACAATAAAATTACTAATTATGATGTTATGTTGACATTTTTCCAAAAAGAAAATATTTCGCAGGATGTTAAATCTCGTCAGGTATCAATTTATTTTGTTGATGATGACAATAATAAAATTTCTAGTGATGCTATTATTTTCGCTAATAAAAATTCTGATTCAGCAGAAGATAGGGAATTTAAAGAGAAATTTAGATTATTACAAAAACAATATGATAAATCTAAAAATTATTATTTAATTATAAGAGATTTAGATGATGAATTAGAGATTGAAAGAATTCCATTTACAATTGATATTGCTTTCCAGGATGGATTTGAGTTCTTTTAGGTGATTTGTTATGAGTGAATATGATTTACAGGATGATTTAAATACAAAATTAAAACATTACTTTGATGGTAAAATAGTAAGAAAAGATTTGACAAAAAGAGTCAAAGAAGGTGCTAATGTTCCAGTTTATGTTTTAGAATATCTTTTAGGAAAATATTGCTCTCAAGATGATGCTTTAATTGAACAAGGTGTTCAAACAGTTAAAAACATCCTTGCAAATAATTATGTAAGGCCAGATGAAGCTCAAAAGATATTATCCAAGTTAAAAGAATTAGGTTCTTATTCAGTCATTGATGTTGTTTCTGTTAAATTGGAATACAAATATGATACTTATTTAGCAACATTTTCTAATTTGGGTCTTAAAGATATTCCAATTAATCCTGTTTTTCCCCAAAGATATGAAAGACTTTTAGGTGGAAATTTGTGGTGTATGGTAAATTTAGAATATGATTTTGATGAAGCTGATTTTAGAGCAAACACAATTAAAATCAGAGATTTACAACCAATTCAACTTCCAAATATTGATTTGGATGATATTTTATTAAACAGAAAATATTTTACTAAAGAGGAATGGATTGATATTCTTTTAAAATCTTGTGGTATGGAACCAACACAATTTGATGAACGTGTAAAATGGTTATTAGTTTCTAGATTAATTCCTTTAGTTGAAAACAATTTTAACTTATGTGAATTAGGTCCTAGAGGAACCGGTAAATCTCACATTTATAAAGAAATATCTCCAAACTCTATTTTAGTTTCTGGTGGTCAAACCACTGTTGCAAATTTATTTTATAATATGCGTGAGAGAACAATTGGTCTTGTTGGAATGTGGGATTGTG
The DNA here is from genome assembly GCF_946184425.1 of uncultured Methanobrevibacter sp. Classification (GTDB taxonomy): domain Archaea; phylum Methanobacteriota; class Methanobacteria; order Methanobacteriales; family Methanobacteriaceae; genus Methanocatella. The sequence goes on from NZ_CAMHFP010000045.1 coordinate 1,502, forward strand.
TTGCTTTTGATGAAGTAGCAGGAATTAAATTCAAAGACCAGGATGGAATAGCTATTATGAAAGATTTCATGGCATCGGGTTCTTTTTCAAGAGGTAAAGAGGAAAAAAATGCTAATGCTTCAATGGTATTTGTTGGAAATATTAATCAGAGTGTTGAATCATTATTAAAGACCTCCAGTTTATTTGAACCATTCCCTCCGGAGATGGGAACTGATACAGCATTCTTTGATAGGATGCATTGTTATATTCCTGGCTGGGAAATACCAAAATACAGGCCAGAATTTTTCACAGATGATTTTGGATTTATCACAGATTATATCTCAGAATTTTTCCGTGAAATGAGAAAACGTTCATTTACTGACGCACATAATCAATACTTTAAATTAGGTTATGATTTAAACCAAAGAGATACAATTGCTGTAAATAGAATGGTTTCAGGACTTGTGAAATTAGTTTATCCTGATGGAAATTTTGATAAAGAAGACATTCGTGAAATATTAGAATTAGCACTTGAATCCAGAAGAAGAGTGAAAGAACAACTTAAAAAAATTGGTGGGATGGAATTTTATGATGTTAACTTTTCATACATTGATTTGGAGGAAAACAAAGAAAACTATGTTGGGGTACAAGAACAAGCAAGTAGTACTTTAATCCCTGAAGGTGATTTGAAACCTGGACATTTATATTCTGTTGGTCCATCTCAAAATGGTAAATTAGGTGTTTTCAAGTTTGAAACGGAAATGATGAATGGAACTGGTAAGTTTACACCAAATGGAATTGGTTCTAAAAAAGAGGTTACTGAATCTGTAAAGATTGCTTATCAATACTTCAAGTCAAATTCAAATTCAATCAGTGGGCAGATTTCCTATAAAGATAAAGATTATGTGATGCAGGTTAAAGATTTGCATGGCGTTGGGATGACAAATCATTTAACTTTAGCGACTTTTGTAGCATTATGTAGTGTTGCAATAAATCGCCAAGTAATTCCATCTACAGCTATATTAGGTAACTTCTCTTTGGGCGGAACTGTTGAAAAAGTTCAAAACCTTGCCGATGCACTTCAAGTTTGTCTTGATGCTGGTGCTAAAAAAGTTTTAATTCCAATGAGTTCTTATGCTGATTTTGGAATGGTTCCTCCAGAATTATTATCTAAGTTTACAATGATCCCATATAATACTCCTGAAGAAGCAGTAATGAAATCATTAGGGGTGGAATAAAATGGCAATTCCAAAATATAATGAGTTATATGATATTGTACTTAAAGAATTATCTGATTCTAATGAATATAGAACTAGAGATGTTAAATCTTCTATAACAAATAAATTAAATTTAACTGAAGAAGAAAAAAAGGAGTTACTACCAAGTAAAAGTACTACAGTAATAAATAGTAGAATTGGTTGGGCTATAACATATTTAAAAAAAGCAGAATTATTAGAATCTAAAAAAAGAGGATTTATCAATATTACTAAATTAGGACTAAAAATGTATCATGATTATCCTCACATTACTGAAGATTTATTATTAAAAAGTTCATCTTTTTTAAATTGGGTTGAAAATAGTAATGCTAAAATCATTAAAAAGTCAGTAATTAGTAATTATTCTTCAGATATGTCTACTCCTGAAGAAGCTATGGAAAATGCATATTCACGTATTAATGATGAACTTTCAGGACTAATTTTAGAAAATATTTTAAATAATGATCCAATATTTTTTGAAAAACTTGTTATTGATTTACTTTTAAAAATGGGATATGGTGAATTTAGACCTGATGCGGGTAGAACTACTTCTCCTACTAATGACGGTGGTATTGATGGTATCATTAATGAAGATAGGTTAGGTATTGATAAAATTGCTATTCAAGCTAAAAGATATGATAAATCTAATAAGGTTGGAACACCATTACTGCAAAATTTTGTAGGGGCATTAGTTGGAAAAGGATTATCTAAAGGAGTTTTCATTACCACATCATCATTTACTTCTGGTGCTATTGATTATGCAAAAAATCAATCAATTATTTTAATTGATGGTGAAAAATTAGCAGATTTAATGATTGAATATAATGTTGGAACATTTACAAGCCATACTTATGAGATTAAACGTATTGATAGTGATTATTTTAATATTGGTGATTAATCTTGTTTTTACGAACATTTGATATTTATGTGAATTTAAAACTGAACATTTTTTAATTAAAATTTTTTTTGATATTTCTAAAAGAAGCATTGAATATAAAATGGAATTGATTAAATTGATGTGATTTTAAAGAATTTTAATTAGGTGAAATTTATGGCAAACATGTGGATGGTACGAGCAGGTTCAAATTCATTTTTAATAAATGATTTTAGAGAAAATAATTTAGTAGCTATCGGTTGGAATTTAGGTGATTTGACAAATAAATCCGGTGATGAGATTTATGAGTTATTCAGAAAAAAATATAGAAATACACGCTCTGCTATGCAAGTTATCAGATTTGTTTATGATATTAAGATAGGAGATTATGTGGTTTCATATGATAGGGAAAATCGTTCATATTTATTAGGTAAAGTTACTTCTGATTATTATCATGAAGATAAAATATCAAAAGTTGATGAAGCTAATGATAATTATTGGGATATTCATGATGTTGAGTGGTTGTGTGAAATTCCAAGAGAAGCTTTTAAAAAATCAACTCAAGGCACTTTAGGTACTCAAACAACTGTTTTTCACATTAATGATAATGCTAAATATGATATTTTAAATGTTTATAATAAAGAATTTAATAATGAAATTAAACAGATTCGCACAGTGACTCTTGCTAGTGATAATTCAGATTCTAGAACTTATGATATGGCAGTTAATTTCTTATCAAATGTTTTGATTAATGAAAGAGAATGTCATTTTCATTATATACGAAAAAATATTGATTTAATAGGCAGAACTTTGGTTTTATTTAAATATGAATGGGAATTAATAGCTTGTGGAATTTTTGTAGATGAATTTTCTAAAAAAATTACTATTGCTGATGAAAATTATAATGGATATTTTGTAGTGGATAAAGATTCCATAGTTATATTTAATGAAAAAGTTGATTTAAAAACATTTAACAATTATGTTCCTGATGTTAAAAGTTTAAGCAGAGACCAAATAATTGATTTAAGTTATCTAGATAAAATTAAACAGATGATTAAAGATTTTAGTGGAGAAGATCCAATGGTTAATCAATATGACAATTCAGCTAGAATTATTAGAAATTATTTGGATGAAAATAATTTAGAAGATTTAGAACAAGAAGATTTAAAGATCGTTTTTGATAAATTTAGAAGGTTATTTGGTCCTGAAGTTTTAGAAAAATTAGAAGGTATTGATATAATTAACAAAATATTCCTGCATGATGGTGATAACACTACTTTATGTTATAATTTAGAATTTTCAAAAGAATTTATGAGGGGTGGCATTGGTGGAGGTTCAGCTTATAAATATTCACTATTTAAAGCTAACAAAAATCATCAATGGACTACTGGCTCAGCCAAAAATCAAAAAGGTCTCACAGAACAAGAAGCAATAGAAATTGGTTCTAAAATTAGAGATGCCCTTGTTAATGGTGCTCGCCACATTGAAAAAATCAGTCTAGATTCAATTGAAGAGTTTTCCAATCTTGAAGATGATTTAATTGAAATTTTCAGTGATTGTATCGTAAAACCAACTGCAAGTTGGGTTCATAAGTATTTTGTTTTGCTTTTCCCTGAAAAATTCTTAGATATTCATGCTGCTGGAATGAAAATTGATTTTCTCCATAAGTTTAGAATTACACCATTAGATGGTTATTATGCAAATGATGGTCAATTTTATATGTTAGCTAAAAAAAGTGGAGTTAAATTATATTCTTTATTAGATAGACGTATTATTGATTTATTTTTTGAAAGTGACAATCCTTGGAAACCTATTGAAGAAGGAAAACTTGTTAATTTTAAAGAAAATGTTAAAATTGAACCATTTGTTAGTGATTTAAAAAGAAATATGATATATTTTGGAGCTCCTGGAACTGGTAAATCATACAATTTAAATCAAGACAAAGAGGATTTATTAGAAAATTATGAAGATAACTACGAAAGAGTTACTTTTCATCCGGATTATTCATATGCAAACTTCGTTGGAACATTTAAACCATATCCGGACGGCAAAGATATTATCTACAAATATGTCTCAGGTCCATTCATGAGAATTCTTAAAAAAGCTTTAAAAAATCCAGATAAACCGTATCTATTAATCATCGAGGAAATTAACCGTGCCAATGTTGCAGCTGTTTTCGGTGATGTTTTCCAGCTTCTGGACAGGGATGAAAATCACCAGTCAATCTATCCGATTGACACAACAGAAGACATGAGATTATACTTAAACGAAAATAAAATCATTTTACCGCAAAACCTTTTCATCTGGGCAACCATGAACTCTGCTGATCAGGGAGTTTTCCCGATGGACACAGCATTCAAAAGAAGATGGAATTTCAAGTATTTCTCCATAAACAATGATGAAAAGTTAATCGAGGATACCTATGTCAATCTGAACAATAAAAAGATTAACTGGAACACTTTAAGAAAAGCAATAAACGATGAATTATTATCATACAAAATCAATGAGGATAAATGTATCGGGCCGTTCTTTGCATTTAATGAATATCGCGGAAAAGAAATACCAACTGATATCTTCAAAGATACATTCAAGAGTAAAATTATCATGTATTTGTTTGAAGATGCAGCCCGTTCCAAAAGAAATGACATGTTTAGTGGTGCAAAGACTAAAAATTATGTAACATACTCTGAAATTTGTGATAAGTTTGATGAAATCGGAATTGAAATCTTTGCAGATAGTATTAAAGACCAGTTCATCACAGATGACGGTGAATAAATGAAGAATGTCTACATAAAAGAGTTAAAACATTACTCCAGAAGAAAAATCCTTGAAATTCTTCAAAATGATGAAAACATCTTGGATAAGCTTTTAAAGTATGATATAGTTAAATCCATAAATGAAAGTTATCAGTTTGTCTATGTCGGTGTAATAATTATTGAGAATATTATTTTAAATATTTATCCTAAATACATTACTTCTGAAAGTAACATTAAAGATGATTTTAAGCAAGTCATTCAGGTAATTAAAAAATACAACCGATTTCATGATGATTTTCGCTACCAAAATGATGAGCTTGAAGACATTTCATACAATCGTCTGTCAATGATGCTGTTTTTTGTAGAGGATTACTTTGAAAACGGTGTTTATTCAAACATTCAAAATATCCTCCAAACCAATGGAAATGGCGAAATTAACTGGAACAGAACTGTTAATGAGAATGTAGCAATCCTAAAAGACGGCAAACCATATTACACTGATCTTCAAACCAAATATAAAATCAATGACCTCTTTGACTATTTCAGACTTTTGCATGAATATGTCATTACAGAGTGTTCAATTTATCTGGAAAAGACAGGATTACTTGAACTTTTTGACTTGACTCCTGTTGAGTTGTCTGATAAACAACAGGATGATTTTGGAGACATTGAGTTAATTTTAAAAAGACTTCAAAAAGAGCTGAATGTTGAATTTAATACTCATAAACAAAAGATATTGCAGTCAATGCATTCATATTTGTCAAATAAAAACGCCCACACCAATGAAAACTATTTGACATTATATGGAACCTCAACTTATCATGTAATCTGGGAGGCGATGTGTGCATATGTATTTGGTGATAAATTGCATAAACGCTTAAAGGATTTAACTCTACCGGTTAATTTAAATCCAAAATATTCTCCAAATAACAAATTGATTGATTTAATTAAAAAACCGAAATGGATTTATAAAAATATTCATGAACACGAAGCGGACGGTACTTTTATTCCAGATATTGTGACATTCCATGAAGATGAATTTGTCATTTTGGATGCTAAATATTACAATTTAAAATTTGACATGGGCAAATTGGATGGCCAGCCGGGTTTGGAATCAATTACAAAGCAGTACTTGTACGAACTTGCTTTTAGAGAATTTATTAAAGATCATGAGTTTAAAGGAGTTAAAAACGCATTTTTGTTTCCAAGTTATGAAAGGGAAATTGAAAATAAGGGCAATGTCAAACTGGATATTCTATCCAATAAGAAGCTGGAGGATATTCAGGTAATCATTCTTCCGGCCGGTGAAATTAATCAGTTGTATATTGACAATAAACTAGTTAAAATAGAAAAGTTAGATTTATAATAAAAACATAAATGCTGTGATAACATGATGCTGAATCCTAAAGACTACAGAAAGGAACTTGAAGCTGCCAGTTTAAAAAAGATTTTACGTGAAAGGGACAGAATTGTTGAGTTCATGCAGGACTTTGAAAACAACAGACTTCCGAAAAAGTATTACGAACGTGATCCAAGTCCCAAGGTTGTCTACATGACAAATATTGAATATCTAAAGGAAATCTGTGAATTAATAAAAATCAAAATGTATGAAGCAGACTCAAACCATAAAGCAGTTCGTTTATCTCCGTTTCTTGCAATTGAAGAGGTCATGTCCAAATTCGATGAGGATAAAAGAAAACATTTTCTTGAGGATTTAAAACTTAAGGATGAGGAGCTCTATTATAAATACATTGAATGGAAGATGATAGGGGAAGAATAATATATTTCAAAGTATCAAAATCCAAATTAAGATTAAGCGTTTACTTAAGAGTATTTGTAGACAAATTTTATAGAAAATTTCATGAAATGATGATTATGGATGAACTAAAGAGTGATTTGGATAATCTGAATGTTGAAATTGAAAATCTAAAATCTGAAATAAGGATTGCACAAATGCAAGCTGAATACAATATAAAACCATTGAATCAACAGTTGCTTAAACTTAAAGAGGATAAAAGAAATTTCGCCTCCAAAAATGATTTTGAATCAGTTCAAAACTGCAGAAGAAAGGAAAGTAATCTCAAATTCAAAATAAATGCCCAATGGAACAGGCATTCAATGCTTAAAGATGAACTTTTCAGGTTAAATAAAACGAAAACTGAACTTGAAAAGAAAATTAAGCTTGAAAATGATAAAATTAAAAGAAATGAAAAGATTTTAGCAAAAATGGATAATGTTTTAAAAAATTATAGAAAAACCCAAAATCTCAAACTGGCTTCAATTGATTCAAATATCAATCCAAATCATGTTGCGCAGTGGCTTAAATGGGGTCAAAACGATTTCAGTGAAACATATTCCTATTTTTATAAAAAAATTTCAGAAATTGATGAATACTTCAGGGATTTGGAATCACAAAAGCTTAAAAATCAAATGGACAGTGTCATCGAAGCATATAAGAAAACAGATTCACTTGAAAAATCTTCCAAATTGGTAGGTGTCAGCTATGATACCGTCAAATACTGGTATGAATGGGGATCAAGAGGATTTGGCAAGGAAAACACCTATTTTTTCAATAAAATCAATAATTATCATTGAAATTTTTATTCACATTAATTATAAATAATTTAGATATAAGATAATAATATAATTAAAATCAATCGGGTTAGTATAATGGATTTCAATGACAATCAAAAGAGGGTAATAGAGTTTGGTGAAGGCACATTGCTTGTGGAGGCAGGTCCGGGTTCCGGCAAAACCACAGTAATTGTTGCAAGAATTGAGGAATTAATTAAAAGGGGAGTTGATCCGGAGACCTTTCTGGTCATCACATTCACGACAAAGGCTGCGGACAATCTGAAAAACAAGCTGAGGCAAAGGCTTTCAGAAAGCATTGTTTCAAAAATGCAGATTTCAACAATCCATTCGTTCTGTCTGGAATATCTTAAAGGCAAAAACCTTTCCCTGAGCCTTCTTGACGGTGACACTTCAGAAAGGAAAACTCTTTTCGTTGAGAAGTTCAAAAAGGAGCTCGGTTTTGTCAATGAGGCAACTGTCTTTGATTATCATATTCCGGATATCCTTAAGAAGTTCAGCGAATACACATGCTTCAATGCAAAAACGGATGAGATGCTTGAAAAAATCAGCCAGACCAGACATATCACTCAGGATTACCTTAATTTCATTGATTCAATTGATTATTTTTCCAAAAAGCGTATTGACGATCATGACAAGCCTTTCAAAGAAATTAAAAGGAAAAATCCCGAAGAGTATGATGAGTATGATGAGTACTCAAAGTCATGGTATAATGCAAGGTATCTTCAAATCATAAGGGCATATCCGAAGTATCTAAAACTGCTTGACGAGCACAACTATGTCGACTATGACACATTGCAGCTAAAGACCCTTAAGCACCTTGAAAAAGACCCTGAAACCAGATTCTCCACAGTATTTGTCGATGAGTTTCAGGACACAGACCCTCTTCAGTTCAGGATATTTGAAAAGTTAAGGCCGAACTGCAACTATTTCATGGCCGTTGGGGATGTTGACCAGCACATTTACGCGTTCAGAAGCTCGTTCAATGACTTTTTTGACGAGCTAATAAGGCTGGACAGTCCGGATGTGCTGAGCCTTGATACAAATTACCGCTCAAGCGAAAACATCGTGGCGCTTAGTGAAGCGTTCATATCTCCCCAAAGAAAGGAAACCTCTCAAAAGCATATGAAAAGCAGCCGGTTCAAGAAGTGCAACAATCCCAATTTCCTAATTAAAAACGACGATTCAGCAAGCGAGGCTGAAAACGTCTATCAAATCATAAAGTATCTTAAGAAAAACAATAAAATCCGGACATATTCCGATGTTGCGATACTTTACAGAAAGCACAGCGACAAGACCATAGCAAATTTAAGGGCGCTTTTTGACGCTGACGATGAAATCGACTATTCGATAAGGGGTCAGTCAGACCTTGCCGATCAAAATGAGGTCAGGTCTTTGATACTTATGTTGTGGTATGTAGCTCGAAAGACTGATTTCGGTTACATTCCTTCATCCGATGAATTAAAAGAGATGAACCTTAAAGCATTTTGCGGTGAATACTTCGAACCGGTATTATGGTCACTCGAAGATTCAACCAAATCATATCTTAGTGAGCTTCAGGATTCATTCTACAATGAGGTCATAAGAATCGAGAATGATTTCAGAAAAAATGCGGGTCAGGGCAGGGTCAGCGCTGTCGGCCGGATAAAAAAGAATGAAAATCAGGACACCCTAATTGAAATATTCAAGAAGGTTCGGATGCCTGAAATAAATCTCAATGAAATCGATGATGAAGAGGACAGGTCATTTTTTGAAAGCCTTAATGAAATCCGTGAAGAGGTCAATTCACCTGAGCCTCCGACAGTGCTTGATGTGTTCTACAGGCTTTTATCCTTGGGAAATATCTTTGAGGATGTCGAGTCAAACTATAATGAGATATCAAACCTCGCATTGCTGACACAGACATTATACAATTACGAGTCATTCGTATCAAAGACAGATTTGAGAGGGGCGTTCTACTTTTTAAAGAATATGGTTTCAGAATATGAATCCCATCAGGAGGAAAAGCCTGACGGAGTTCAGATGATGACAATACATGCGGCAAAGGGCCTTGAGTTTCCGGTGACAATAATCACATCACTTGAAAACGGCAATTTCCCTATGGCTGTAAAGGACCCAAAACGCGAAAAGGATTATATCTTTCCTGCAAACACATATTACAGCCCGAACGATTGTCTGGAATACAAGAAAATACTCAAGGAGGAAAACGGAAAACTTGTTCACAAAAGTATAAGCATTGAGGAAGAAAACGAACTGGAAATCCAGGAGGAGGACAGGGTATTATATGTCGCAATGACAAGGGCTGCAGATCTCCTGATTCTTTCAGCTGTCGGAAATCCTCCAGAACAACTTGCAAGAATTGAAGAGCATCTCACAGACTTTAGCTACGATGAACTGGCGAATGTGGAGATTATTGAGCATTACGATTCATCACAAAACGAAAAGCTCAAACTGAACTACTCAAGCTTTTCCACATATAACCTCTGCCCGTTCATGTACGACCTAATTTACAATCACGGTTTCAGGCTTTCAAGCGAAGACGTGACAAATCTCGGAACGGTATTTCACGAGGTCATGGAAAAGGTCAACCTGCAGCTGATGGAAAACCGCAAACCTTCAAAAGACCAGCTGAAAGACATTACAAGAGATGTCTACTCATCAATGTTTGACATTGAAAGCACCTCTGATGAATTTGAAAAGCTCGAGAGAAACATCCTGAACTATTATGAAACATACTCAAGAGATTTGGATGTGCTTGAATCCGAACTGCCGTTTGAAATAGAAAGGGAAAATTACATTTTAAACGGTGCAATAGATTTGATTTATAGGCTTGGCGGTGATGAAATCGCAATTTTGGACTACAAGAATGCCGAACATGACGACTACAAGATAGCCCACTATGAAAAGCAGCTCTACATTTACGCCTCAGCGCTGATGGAACTTTCAGACTTTAATAAATTTACAATCAGACAGGGAATAACCCACTTTGTAAAAACAGATTACAGAAACGAGGTCGAAATTACCCATGATGCTGTTTTAAAGCAGCTTGAAAAATTGAATGAAGTTGCCCTGAAGATAACTGATGAAAAGGCATTTCCCAAAAACAGGAGCAATTTCTGTGACAGCTGCAAATTCAAAATCATATGCACAAATTCATAATCAGAGGTGATAATATGGAATGTCCAATATGCGGAAGCGAAATAGACGAGGAAGACGACCATTATTACGAATGTCCTATCTGCGGAGAGTATGATATGGCGGACGGTTATCTCAAATGTCCGGACTGTGAAAACCTGTTTTATTTAACAGGTGACATGTGGGAGTGTGAAAACTGCGGAAACGAGGAATTCCATGATTCAGTAATTCGTGAACCCGTATATGAATGCCCCTCCTGCGGTGCTGTAATGGACGGCGATTACTGTGATGAATGCGGATGGCCTGACGTGAATCTTGGATGGATTGGTGAGGAGTGCGGATAGTTATGAATCACTGGAAAGCCCTTTTTGAAGGAAAAATATTAACCCGTGGCCTTGATATTATAATTCAAATGCAGTCAGAATAGATTCATATTCACATACACATGTTGATGCCCGTGTGGCCGGAAACAATATATATGAAGTTATAATTAATTTCAAGGACTCAAAAGTTGATTCCATGTACTGCAACTGTCCTTATTACGGCAACTGCTAACATCTGGCTGCAACGCTATACTACCTTGATGAACATCCCGAACTCTTGGATGTGATTGACTATTCAAAACTAGTTTCATCTCTAAGCGAGGATGAGCTTAGGAAATTCCTCTCCCGGGAACTTCAGACCAATCATGATATGGCAAACAGATTGAGATTGTATCTTATCCCGAAAAAAATACAACAGCAAAAGATACAATAAAACACTAAAAACACTAGGCAAATGGATACAAAGAAAAAACAACCGCATAAAAGATGCATACCACAAATTAAGCCACTACATAGTAAAAAACTACGACATAATATGCATGGAAAACCTTGACATTAAAGAACTTTTCCAAGATACGGATTTAAGTTCCAGTCTACAAAGCCTATCCTGGAGAAAACTTGTAGACATGATAAAATACAAATGCGAGTGGTATGATAAAAAATTCATCCAAATAAATCGATGGTTTGCCTCAAGCAAAAATTGCAGCCAATGTGGATACTACTACAAAGACTTAGGCGACAAAAAAGAATGGACATGTCCACATTGCCAAACACACCATGACAGAGACATCAACGCCGCAAAAAACATCCAAAATGAAGGATTAAATCTTTTAATAGATGATCCATTAGTGAACCTCAGGAACTGGGTGGATAGCACGGTAATTCTACTTTCGTGGGAAAGTACGGGCCCGGAAGTAAGAATCCTCGACCTCTTACAGGTCGAGGTAGTTCAAGTTCCTTACTGTGATGTTGTGATTTCAAAAACATCAGATGCCAAAAATTACCATATAGGAGATACAGTCTTTTGGACAATTGTGCTGACTAATAAGGGACCAGATGTGGCAAAAAATGTTGTTGCAACCGATAAATTACCTGATTTATTGAAATACATTTCTCATAAATCACAAAAGGGAACTTATAATCATGATACTGGTAAATGGATTGTAGGTGATTTGAAAGTTAATGAAACAGTCAAATTAGTTATTGAAACTAAAATATTATCAAAAGGATTAATTACCAATCCGGTAAATGTTACAACATCAACTTTTGATACTAACAAAAGCAACAACTTTGCCAATGCAACCGTCAACATCACAGAAAAGAAAAAACACATTCCTCATGAAAACAAAACATGTCTTGTTCATCATAAGGAAATAAAAACTTATAAAAATGCAACAGGTAATCCTATATTGCTTTTAATCTCTGCATTGGCATTGCTTGGAACTAAAACATTAAGAAGAAGAAAATAATCTTCTTCCAATTCTTTTTTTTACCGTAAAATAAATCTTTAATACTAAATCTTACTGAATTTTAACACCAAACAATTCTTTTTTCAAGATTAATAAGTACACTCAATTTCAAATGCATGGGATAAACACAACTTATTTATCTATAAATGGAAAATATATAATTAAAAAGATGTTAGGTATTTCTATGTTGGAGTGGACTATTTGCAGCGATTGCGGCAAGATTTTGGACAGCAGTCAGGAAACTTGTCCCAATTGCAACGGAAGCGTGAACAAAATTCATATGGATTATTTGTCAAACCAGTTTGCCAGCCTCAATTTTCTGGTAAACACATTAAGCATTTTTAAAAATCTTATTCCGGAGTTTAATGGAGTTTCGCATGAAGCACTGATAACTGATGATTTATTCAAGTATTTCTCATATCTCGGTTGGGGTGACGGAAAGATAACCGACAATGAACTGGAGTTCATAAACTCCCTTCTAAACGCAAGCTACACAGCGGATGACATCTCAGCAATTACAGATTCTGAAATCGAGGAGCTTCCAAGGTCATTTCGATGCCTTCATGAGCTTGACCTCTACGGCCAGAGGTATGACATGAACCAGCTTAACTCTGCAGGAGAACTCTTTTCCTGCTACAAGCTTTTCGGAAAGTTCTTCATAACAGTCGATAACGAACTGAACGAGGAAGTATTTGGGAAATATTCCGGCTACATCAGCAGTCTGGAAAATGAACTTAAAAAATTGGATATTGATTTCAAACCAGTAAAAATAGAAACAAAACCTGAAAAGTCAGAGCCCGAAGAGTCTCACTCACTTGACGAATACCTTGAAGAGCTGAATAAGCTGATAGGTCTTGAAAAGGTTAAAAAAGATGTCAACTCCCTTATTAACCTTGTCCAGATTAGAAAGATGAGATCTGAAAGGGGAATATCTCAGCCTGCCATGAGCCTTCATTTGGTATTTTCAGGAAACCCCGGAACTGGTAAGACAACCGTTGCAAGAATCCTTTCAAAGATTTACCATGAGATAGGAATCCTGAGCAAGGGACATCTCATAGAAACCGACAGGTCAGGTCTTGTCGGAGGATATGTCGGCCAGACTGCAATAAAAACTCAGGAGGTAATCCAGTCAGCCCTTGGAGGAATACTCTTCATCGATGAGGCATATGCTCTAACATCAAGCAGCGAAAACGACTACGGCCATGAGGCTGTCGACACTCTTTTAAAGGCAATGGAAGACCATCGTGATGATTTGATTGTTATTGTTGCAGGATATCCTGAACTTATGGACAGATTTCTGCACTCAAACCCTGGTTTCGAGTCAAGGTTCAACAAGTTCATAAACTTTGAGGACTACACAGACGAGGAGCTTTACGCAATATTCGAGCTGATGTGCGGCGAGTCAAATCTTGTACTGGACGAACCGGCCAGGCAGTACCTTAAGGAATACTTCAAGAAAATGTATGATACAAGATCCAAAAACTTTGCAAACGGAAGGGCTGTGAGAAACCTTTTTGAGGAAGTTATCACTTCCCAGGCAAACAGGCTTGCAGGCCAGGAAGAAATAACTGATGATGAACTTAATACACTGACATATGAGGACTTTTTAGTTGAGGATGATTAGATGAGCACTAAAATCTGTAAAAATTGTGGTGAAACTGTACCTGAAAGCGCTAAATTCTGCCCATATTGCAAGTCAACAGAATTCAGAAACGCTCAGGAAATAGTAACTTATGCAGAACCGAACATTATTCAAAAACTGTTCTACTGGCAGTATGACGGTCAGTTCATGCTGGCAAAATCCAAAATAGCTGGAATTAGTGTGTTCCTTTTGCTGTTCCTTACAGCTTTCACAACACCTGTATTTGGCGGAATGGTACTCGTAAGTATAATTTTTGGTCTTTTAGCATTTCTCGTTCCTTATCTTATACATTACTTAAAGGGAAAACCTTCAAAAGCAAAATTGGATTATAACAATTACGGTCTGATTACTGATTTGAAGAACCTCGCGTTCTACTGGCAGAACAGCAGAACAGGTGAATATGTGCTTGCAAAAACAAAACTCATAAGTTTTGCCTTTTTCCTTCTCTTTACCGCTTTTGCAATGACCCTGCCTCATTTCACCATATTCAGTTCAATATTTGTGGGACTTGTTTTCACAGTTCCGATATTTGTTGTAGGTTTTGCAATACACAAGCTTACAAACAACAATCCTACAAATCCTCCGGGATCCAAAAAACAGGAAAAACCGAAAATCAAACCTAAAAAGGAAAAGAAGGTCTTCACAAAACCCGCTCCAGAGATAAGCAATTCTGCATTTGAAGGATATGCCAGTCAACTGGACAGTCTCAAAAAGGAATATGCAACAAAGGATGCTCATGCACGTGAACTTATAGAAAAGAAATTCCAGCCGCCTCAGATAACCTACACTAAGTTCATATCCGTGGTGGACAGCTCAAAAAGCCTCTTCAACAGTGAAGCAGACAAGGTTGAAAACATCATTTCTCTTGCAAGCGAGGAAAGTCCCAGAATCGAGGCTGAACTTAAGGAAAAGTTCAAAAATCTCAACTCAATCATCGATAAGCTTGAAGATTTAACCAACGAACTGGTACTGTCTCTGGATTCAACCAAAGAGGATGATGTTGAAGGACTTCTTGGAGATATGGAAAACCTCATAGGTTCAATAAAAGACTATGAATAAAACTTTAACAATTTAACATTGAAAAAGCATCCATGTAAATGGGGTGCTTTAATTCTTTTCATTTTTTAATAATTAAACTCATTTTCAGAAAAACACCGAAGATTTTTCATCACTGAATAGAAACTGTTAAATTGTTTTTACACCATATATTAAAAGTGGTGATATTTTGTGGATAACAAAAAATTAATAATAATCATTGCATTGGTTGCGGTCATTGCAATACTCTCCTTTTCAATATATATGAGTTTGAACAGCAGCTCCAATGTTGAATATCAGACCATCAAAATCAGTAACGCTTCAACAATACAGGTTCCCATCTCAAATGAAGCGAAATCCAATGTGGATAATCTGGGAATATTGTACTATGAAGACCCCAAGCATGACCTTCAGGTAATTGCCTTCAACAGTGAGACGGGCTCAACCCTAAGCGGTGCGGTGCAGATGGCAAGCTTAAGGGACAATCTTTTCAGCAAGGGAACACCTTCCGTTGAGGATAACGTGACAGTATATTTCATTAAGGACACTAATGAGTATGTCATATTTACCGGAAACGACACAACACATGACAACGTTCTTATAGTGTGCAAGGACAAGGATATGGCATTGACCGTATACAAAAGCATAAAATTTGTAGCTACAGCAAATGCAACTCTTGAAGAGGAGCCGGAGGTTGAAACTCCTCAGGCACCGGCAAACAACACAACAGATTCCCACACAAATCAGAACAGCATCAATAATCAGCGTCAACTGGATAAGGCATATTATCAGGGATATTCCAACGGGTATGATAATGCTGTTGATGATATGAATTACTATAATGATTATTATGGCGGAGTGGAACCTGCAACTGACAGTTCAGACAGTTCCAGTTCTTCGGCATCCAGTTATGAATCAGTAATGATTTAACATGCAATCAATATTAAAGTAGGTTTAAAACCTACTCTTTTTTTATCTAAATAGTGCAAGAATACCTTGACTTCTTTAAGTCGAGGATGAATTGC
>NZ_CAMHFP010000046.1 GCF_946184425.1 uncultured Methanobrevibacter sp.
TATAAATAGGAATAAAATATTATATTAATATAAAATTACTATAATATAAAATTTTCGGATAGTTAATTAATATCCGATATATTTATATCCTACTATAAATATATAATATAATATATTATCTAAAACCAATATTTTTCCAAGAGGTGAAAAGACATGCTTATATTAGCCACAAGTAAAATTCAAAGCAATTATCAAACCACAATCCCCAAAGAAATAAGAAAAAATTATGATATCGACAATGAAACCGTTGTAGAATGGGCCATCAATGATAATGGAAATCCCGAAATTAATTTTAGAAAAAAAAGAAGGTTTAAAAATTTGGCTGGTGCATTTAAAACTGAAGAAAAAACTAATGCAGTAGAATTAAAAAGGAGTTTATACGAATGAGTAAAGTATTTTTAGACACTTCATTCATTCTAGCATATGTCAATTCAAACGACGAGTTACATGAAAATGCTTTAAGATTAGATGAAGCTGAAAATGTATTATCAAAAGACTGCTACATTAACAACAATGTATTAAATGAAGTCTTAACATTAACAGGCCGAAAAATTAACATTGAAGCGGCTGAAGAAATATATTATGGCCTAATTGACAGCTTTGAGATATTAAATGAATATAATATCTTCAATTACACCGCCAAAACATTTGATATATTCAAAAGGATTGTTGGACCAAATAGCAAAAAGACAAAATTAAGCTTTACCGATTCAAGCATCATTTTAACAATGCAAGAATCAAACATTACTGATTTAGTTAGCTTTGATCAGCAATTCAAATATTTCAATAAAATCAATTTAATCGGTTTGAATTATTTATAACATGCTTAAACCTAACACCAAAAATTAATTAATTAATTTAATAAATAACCTGCATGATTTTTTATTAAAAAAGTATTTTTAATGGTGATATAGTTGAACTCAGAATTTTTAAAGTATTATATAGAAACAGAATTATACGAACAGTTTTATTGTTCACTACTTTATGGAAATGTATCACAGTAGGTTGATGGCAATATTAAAGACAGATAATGCTTCCAATTCTATGCACACTTGTTCACATTTGTGATTTTGCGCTTCGTTGCAATTCCACCTATTTTATTATTTTCAAAACATATCTTGTTGGAATAATTTTCATGTTATTGGTGGTAACCAATATATAAATGTGTCTAATTAACTTTAATATCCGGAAGTTTGTCCGAGATATGAAAACAATTCGAGTAACTGAAGAAATTCTCACAAAACTATCTCATTCAGGTTTAAAATCCGAAACCTATAATGACATTATAGTTACATATGAAAAAATGTATTTTGAACAATTAAGTGATGAATAACCAGATTACGGTAATGAAAGAATCAGACCTTTTGAATAAGGGGATTATAGTGGCACTAGAAAAGTTGATTTAAATGCCATCCGAAAATGATTTTGAAGTACAATATGAACTTTTTGAGTGGATTTCATTGTTTTATTTTCTTTAACAGATTTTCCCTATGTTATTTTTATCTAATTGATGTAATAATTTTTTTACTTTTTGATATGTAAAAAATAAGAGTCATGAAGAGGTTATGGATGATTTAGTTTCCATTTTGACATTTTTTTCAAAACATTTATATATCTCATATAATATATTTTTAATCGGAAGGAATATTCCTTCCGACTGTGTATTTAATTAAATTCATTTAGTCAAAATGGTTTTCCACTTTCCATTTTATTCAACTAAGTGGGCATATGTAGAGAAAGTGATGTGAAAAAATGTCAGCAAAAGATAACAAATTAGATCAGATAATTAAGACAATCGATGCAAACGATATAAAATTTTTGAAATTGCAGTTTTCAGATATTCATGGATTGCCAAAAAGCATGGCAGTACCCCTTAAAAAGGCGGGTGACGTTGAAGATATAGTAAATGATGGATTATTGTTTGACGGATCTTCAGTAGCAGGTTTGGCTTCTATAAATGACAGTGACCTTCTTGCAAAACCCGACATCAACACATTCTCAACAATTCCATGGAGACCTGAATCAAAAGGTACAAGCAGATTTATATGTGATATTTTCACAACCGATGGAAAACCATATGATGGAGATCCAAGGGGTGTTCTCAAAAAATCCCTGAAATTAGCTGAAAAAAGAGGATATCAGTTTAATATGGGTCCTGAACCGGAATTTTTCATCATAACAGAAGATGAAAATGGAAATTATATACCTGCAGATGAAGCAGAATACTTTGATGTTGAACCATTGGACCAGGGTACTGATATCAGAAGGGAAATCGTATTGGGCCTTGAAAAACTTGATTTCGACGTGGAGGTAAGCCACCACGAAGTTGCAGCAGGTCAGCACGAAGTCGACTTCAAATATGCAGATGCTTTAAAAACAGCTGACGCTGTTATCACATTTAAGGAAGCTGTCAAAGCATTGGTCAATAACTTAGGATTCAAGGCAACATTCATGCCAAAACCATTTTTGGGAATTAACGGTAGTGGTATGCACTGTAATCAGAGTCTCTTTAAAAATGGGGAAAACATTTTCTATGATCCTGACACCGAAACCCAGATTTCTCAGGATGCATTGTACTTCATTGGAGGATTGCTTAAACATGCTCCTGCTTTATCATCAATATTGTCTCCAACAGTCAACTCATATAAACGTTTGGTACCAGGTTATGAGGCACCATGTTACATAGCTTACGGTTTCAAAAACAGGTCAACCCTGTTGAGGATTCCGGCATCCAGAGGATTAGGTACAAGAATCGAATGCAGATCAGCTGATCCTTCATGTAATCCGTACCTTGCATTTGCAGTATTGCTTGAAGCTGGTTTGGACGGTATGGACAATAAGATTGACCCAGGTGAACCTACTGAAGAAAATCTCTTCGCATTTTCCGAAGATGAAATTGCTGAAAAAGGAATCAGCAGCTTGCCTACAAGCCTGTGGGAGGCATATCATGCATTGGAGGAAAATGATGTAATCAAAAAAGCTCTTGGAGAAAAAGTCTTCAATCAGTTCTATACTATCAAAAGGGCTGAATGGGATGCATACAGAATACAGGTATTCGATTATGAGCGTGATGAGTATCTGAACGTGTAAATTTTTATTATTCTAATACTTTGGCGGCCGATTGCTTGTTCTATTGGCCGTCCGTCAATTAAATTTTGGAGGTTTGTTGAAGGGTATTGATGTCTAAAAAAGCGTTTTTCGGAATTTTGTTTTGTTGAAGGCATATAGTGTTATTTGATTAGCAGTCAATTATTGGGCATATGTGAAATTATCATATTTTAAGATTATTTATCGGAATTTGTTTTTAAATTAGAAGTATTCACCATATTTTTGAAAGGAGGATAAAAGATGTGTGGAATAGCAGGTGTAATATACAAGGATAAAAAAACTCACCCTGTAGGAAGTGCTTTAACATCCATGCTGGAATCATTACAGCATAGGGGTCCAGATTCAGCAGGATATGCAATCTATGGGGGTTTGAATTTTTCTGAAAATTATTATCAGTTAAATATTCAAGTAAACAGAAGAAAAGGAACTTTGGACAATTTAAAATCATTGCTAACTCAGTTCAGTCAGATATATGAAGAACAGTTAATCGAATCAGTTGGCGATTCGGACATATACAAATGTAAAATAGCATTGGAGGATTATTCCCTTTTAAAGCCGTGCATACGTGAAATCGATGAACTGGATAATGTAAGGGTAATCAACGGTTCACACTCATTTGAAATGATAAAGGATATCGGAAAGGTAAAAGACATTGCAGAACGTTTTGACGTTTTGGGCAGAATGGGGACACACGGGATAGGACATACCCGATTTGCAACTGAAAGCGGCGTTGACCGTTATCATGCACACCCATATCAGAGCTACATCATACCTGACATAACCGTGGTGCATAATGGACAGATTACCAATTACTGGAAAATCAGGGACCCTCTGGAGAGGAAAGGGCATGTTTTCGAATCATTCAATGATACTGAATGCATTGTTCATTACATGGCGGACAAACTTGACCAGGGCTACAAATTGGAGGAAGCTTTAGATCAGGCTGTAATAGACCTCGACGGTCCTTTTTCAATATTGGTGGGAACACCTAACGGAATTGGGATTGCAAAGGACAAACTTGGTCTCAGGCCGGGTGTGATGGCTGAAACAGATGAAATTTTTGCTATTGCATCAGAGGAAATGGCTTTGCATGATGTCATAGATTCAGATCAAATAGAACAGATTGCTCCTGGAGAAACCAGGGCTTACACAATTTAATGGGGGATTTATCCATGAAAGAATTAGTTATTGATGCAAAGGATATGAATGCAAAGGAACTGAACCGTATCATAAAGGAACAATCCTCATTTCACGATAAGCTTATTATTAACAATCCCGAATCCAGGCATAATGTCTGTGCAGGTTTAACCGAAGATGTGGAAATTGAAATAAATGGGTCTGCAGGTTATTTTGTAGCAACAATGGTCAACGGCCCCAAAATACACATCAACGGAAATGCAGGATGGTTTGCCGGAGACAACATGACTGAAGGGGAACTTATTATTGATGGTACTGTAGGTGACGGTGCAGGACAGGGAATATACGGTGGAACTGTAATTGTAAAAGGAAGTGCAGGTTCAAGAACCGGAGAAATCATGAAAGGCGGAACAGTAATAATCGGAGGAAACAGCGGATACATGACAGGTTTGCTCATGATGGGAGGCAAACTCATAATACTTGGTGATGTAACCGACGATGTGGGTGAATCGATTATGAGAGGAAGCATATATGTTCTTGGAAATGTTAAAAGCTTGGGAAAAAACGCCGTCATGGAAAATGCCGCTTCCAAAGACCAAAAAGAGCTGAAGGAAATTCTAACAAAATACGGTTTTGATTTGACCGATGAAGACTATGCAAATTTTAAGAAAATTGTCAATATGCAATAGGAGCTAAAAAAATGAGCAAACATAAAATAGCTATGGTTGGAACACCATGTGAAATTATGGCAGCATCTAAACTGCAATATTATACTGACAGCCCTATTGACGTTAAGCTGGGCTTATTCTGTATGGAAAACTTTTCATACAGGTACTTTGAAAATCTCTTAGGGGAATATGACCTGAAAATGGATGACATAGAAAAATTCCAGATAGAAAAGGGATATGTATTTCTGTTATTGAAAAATAGGCAGACAGTAAAGATACCTCTGTCTGTAGCCAAAAGGATAATCAGAAAAAACTGCAACATATGCGTTGAGCTGACATCTGAAACATCAGACATTTCAATAGGTTCAATCGGATCTGAAGAGGAATGGTCAACCCTGATAGTCAGGACAAAAAAAGGTGAGGAAATAGTTGAAGGAGCAGTTAAGGATGAATTCATTGAAGCAAGGGACTTCACAGAATCACAGTTCAAACTCTTGAATAAACTTGCACAAACAAAGATTTCCAAAAATATTGAAAATATAGAAAGAAGGGAATTTCTGGCACGTCCCGTATTGTATCAGAGAGTAAAATCGGACAGTTCCATCAATAAGGAAAACATAGAGTCCAACTTCATAGATTTGAAGTCCAATGTCATAGACGTTGGTGCATGTGTGCTGTGCGGAGCATGTGAATACGCCTGTCCGGAAGGTCTGATAACAATTGACGATACAAAACCTATAATGAAAGGAAACTGTCCTCAGGACTGCCATGCATGCTTCAGGGTATGTCCGAGAACTTTCATACATGATGATTTGCGAAATGACAATTCAAAGCCGATAGGTGACTATATAAAGGTACTATCAGTCAGGTCCCTGAAACACATTCAGGGTCAGGACGGCTCCATTGTTACAACATTAATCGATTATCTGCTTTCAAATAAGATTGTCACAGAAGCATTGGTCGTTGACAAGAAGGACCACCTTGCATGGAAACCTTATGCAAAGATAACAAATGCAATTGATGAAGTTGTAAAATCCGGAGGAACAAAATATTCTGTCTGTCCGGTATTCAAACCATTAAAAGAAATGGAAAAGGAGGTAAATTAAATGTCATTCACTGTTGAGCGTAAGATAGAGATATGCAAACAGAACAATAACCGTCCTGGCTGCTGCTGGTATCTGTGTGACAATCCAAAACAGCCAGCTTGTAAAAACTGCTACAGTTGTTATTCAAATTGTCCTCATGATGTTTATGATGTAATCAATGACGAGCCTCTTCCGATACGTCAGGAAAATTGCGTCGGATGTAAAATATGTGAGGAAATGTGTCCGACACACGCAATATATGTCAGACCTCTTGCAGATGAAGGAAGGGGAATATGGTCAAATTCAACAATGGTTGAAATCAAGCGCAAAAGCCAAACTGGATCATATAAGGTTAGAGGTTGCGGATTGACCAGAAAAATTCCTACGTTCGATGACTTAAGCATAGTACCTGCACAGGTGTCAAGACCTCCAATAGACTCTTACAGAGAATCATGCAAAACTTCAGTCGTTCTTGGAGACAGGTTTGCCGAAAATCCAATTAAAATAGACACTCCTATAATGATCGGGGCAATGTCATTTGGTGCATTGAGTAAAGAAGCAAAAATAGCATTGGCAATTGGAAGCAGCAAAGTAGGTTCAATAGCAAATACTGGTGAAGGAGGAATGCTTCCCGAAGAAAGGCATTTCGCTGATAAACTGATTGCACAGTATGCATCAGGCCGTTTTGGAGTATCTGCAAACTATCTCAACAATGCTGAAGCTGTTGAAATTAAGATAGGTCAGGGTGCAAAATCCGGTATGGGCGGACATCTGCTTGCCCACAAGGTAACTGCAGAAGTGGCAAGGGTTAGAAACATTCCCGAAGGAACTTCAGCATTAAGTCCGGCAAGACACATGGACATAGTTGGACCCGAGGATTTGGGAATGAAAATCGACCAGTTAAGGGAAATCACAGACTGGAAAGTTCCAATCATTGTAAAATTCGCAGCAGGAAGAGTAGAGCAGGATGTAAAGATTGCGGCAAAGGCAGGTGCCGATATCATTGTAGTCGACGGTATGCAGGGCGGAACCGGCGCAGGACCTGAAGTGGTAACCGAACATGCAGGTATACCTACCATTGAAGCTATTGTAAAGGCCGATGATGCCTTAAAGGACATTAATTTGAGAAGTGAAGTTAGTCTGGTGGCAGCTGGTGGAATAAGGTCTGGTGCTGATGTTGCAAAAGCTATAGCATTAGGTGCTGATGCGGTATACATTGCTACCTCTGCATTGATTTCAATAGGATGTAAGGTCTGTCAGAGCTGTTCTGAAGGAATATGTCCGAAAGGAATTGCAACACAGGACAGGGTGCTTAGAAGAAGACTGGATCCTATAAGAAAAGGTCAGCAGGTTGCAAATTATATTGAAGCAATGACTCAGGAAGTAACTTCACTAACTCAGCAGGCAGGAAACACTGACATTGAAAATCTTGAACGTCAGGACCTTGTTGCATTGACTGTGGAAGCTTCACAATTAACAGGAGTGCCTATGGTGAGAAATTAATATTATAAATTAATAATAAGGAGATATTGTTATGGCAGCATTCGACAGAATCAAATCAGGAATTCCAGGGCTTGATGCGGCATTGGATAACATTCGTTTAGGTGACAACGTGGTGTGGAACGTTACAAATCTGAATGAATTTTCTTACTTTGCCGATCCTTACATAAAGCAAGCAAAAGAGGATAATAGAAACTTAATATACATCAGATTCGCTAATCATCCGCCATTAATAGAAATGACTGATGAGGACTTTAAACTGCTTGAACTTGAGCAGAACAATCCTGACAGTGAATTTTGCATGATTATGAGGGACGGAATTAAGATATATCTTGTAAATCCGTATAATCAGTTTGAGACATTCACTCTCGAAGTTCACAGAATCATAGAAAAGGAAGGATTTGATGCATTTTATGTCTTTGATTGTTTAAGCGACCTTCAGGCAGTCTGGTCAACGGATTTGATGATGGGTAATTTCTTTAAGGTAACCTGTCCGTTTTTATTCCAGCTGGATACTGTGGCATTTTTCCCAATCATTCGTGGAAGACATTCCTATGATGCCATAGCAAAAATCCGTGAAACCACACAACTGTTTTTGAATGTATATTCAAATTCTGCAGAGGAGGTTTATGTCTCTCCACTGAAAGTGTGGAACAGATATTCCCAGACCATGTTTTTGGGACATAAATTCAACCCTCAGACCGGTTCTGTCAAGGTGCTGCAGGACGGTCATGAAGTCAGCAGATATTACAAGACAATCAATGATTCCGACAAATATCAGAACGGTCAGATTCTGGACAGCTGGGAGAGATATATGCTTGAAGTAAGGATGAAGCATGGCAGCGGTGAAAATGTGGATGAGGAATGTGACAAGATTTGCGAGCTCATGATGACAAAGGACGAAAAGATGCTTTCCAAAATCAAGGAGTATTTCACCTTTGAGGATTACACCACTATTTATGATCGTCGTGTAGGAAGCGGACTTGTGGGAGGTAAATCCTGCGGAATGCTTCTTGCAAGAAAGATTATTGAAAAAAACTGTCCTGATCTGTACAATGAGGTTTTTGAACCTGATGATTCCTTTTACATAGGCTCTGATCTGTTTTACACATATATAGTTTCAAATGACCTTTGGGATCTTAGGGTAAATCAGAGAACTGAAGACGGATATTATGAATATGGTAAAAAGCTTGAGGAAGGCCTTAAAAACGGCATTTTTTCAGATGAAATAAAAAAGGAGTTCATACATATCCTGGATTATTTCGGACAAAGCCCGATTATTGTTCGCTCAAGCAGTTTTCTTGAGGACGGTTACGGCAATGCATTTGCAGGCAAATATGAATCTGTGTTCTGTGTAAACAGGGGAAGTCTTGAAGAACGTCTGGCGGCATTTGAGGATGCCGTTAAAGTTGTTTATGCAAGTACCATGAACATATCCGCATTGGAATACCGGAAACTGAACGGTTTGGATGATGCCGATGAACAGATGGCTCTTCTGGTTCAGAGGGTTTCAGGTTCATATTATGAAGATTATCTCTTTCCGACTGCGGCGGGCGTAGGATTTTCCTACAGTCCGTATTCTCCTCTTCCGGATATGGATAACAGCAAGGGAATGTTGAGGCTTGTAATGGGTCTTGGTACAAAAGCTGTAGACAGGACAAAAAAGGATTATCCCAGAATTGTAAATCTGGATAAGCCTGAAGTAACTCTGATGAGGGATGTAAAGGAAAAACACAGATATTCTCAGCATTATCTGGATGTCATTGATTTGAAAAATAGAAGTCTGCATGATATTCGCATTGATGAGGGCCTTGGTGTCATTCCGAGATATGCAAAAAAGGTTCTTGTAGAACATGACCGTGAAGCTGAAAGCATGTTTCGTGAACGTGGACAGCGCCGTGAGATTGTATTTGTCAACTGTGAAGGGCTTGTAAAAAACAGTGAGTTTATTGAAGTCATGAAGGAGATTCTAAATACGTTGGAAACTGCATATGATTATCCGGTTGACATTGAATACACGGTCAATGTCGGTGAGAATAATTCATTCAACATAAACTTGCTGCAGTGCCGTCCGCTTCAGGTTTCAACAAACAATGAAGCTATTGAGATGCCTGAAGATAAAAATGTCTTCTTCCACATCAGGGAATCCTCCATGGGCATGTCAAGAAAGAATACAATAGATGTGATTTGCTATGTTGACCCTCACAGGTATTATGAATATCCTTATGATCAGAAGAGTTCCATATCACATGTAATCAATAATGTAAACTCCTACTGTAAGGATAATGACAAGACTGCCATTCTGATAGTTCCTGGAAGAATAGGAACATCCTCTCCTGAATTGGGTATTCCGGTTGTATTTGCTGACATCAGTCATTTCACTGCAATTCTTGAAGAATCATACAATGAAGTAGGTTATATGCCTGAATTGTCTTTTGGAAGCCATATGTTCCAGGATTTGGTGGAAGCGGAAATATATTATGGCGCTTTGTTTGAAAATGAGAAAAAAATAGAATTCAACAGGGATATGGTCTTTGAGTACCCTAATATCCTAAAGGAAATTGACCCTAATCTGAGGGATGAAATTTACGGCATGGTGCAGGTTATTGATTTCAATGGAGGTAATGCGGAGCTTTATCATGACATGAACAGGGATGAAACAATGTGTATTTTCAAGTGATTGAAAATATTTAGGGCAGGTTGGGTGGGACATATGCCTTTTTATTTGCAATTAATTTTTTGTAAAAGAAGTTTTTTCAAATAAAAGCAGAGTATGACAAAATTCCGAAGTGAGTGATGACCCTAATGTGTTTTTGAGTTTATTTTTCGCAATAGGGTTGTTTCTCACAATTTAAAACTATTTTTTTTATGTTCTGTCGCTTCGGATTTTTCCTATCACAAGTTTTTTTTTAGTGTTTTTCCATTTCGTTAATGGCTATTTTTAGAAACAAATTTTATGTATTTGGAGTAAATATATGATATATATTTAATTTTTCAGCATTCGAGTTTAGAAACTTGACTGTCGCATTTGTTGTTATTTTAAGGAAATTCAGGAGATTGAAGTGAAATCATGTTTACATATCCAAAAGAGTTAAGGCGCAAAGACATAAAGAAAATTTCCAAATATCCCTGCAGTGAAGAGATTAAGGATGCGTATATGAAGTACCTGACAAACTATTCCTTTGAGGATTTCGCCAGATACTGTGAGGAAAACTCCAAAAAATCATTGGACGAGCTGATTTTCAGTTTCACAGATTTGCAGCTTGACAGCTTCAAGCCCAACTCATTGCCATGGCTTTCCCATGTGATGATTAATTTCATGATTTATTTTCATGTCAATCTGGATTACGGTGAGTATTATGATGCCTATGCATCTGTCCTTCAGATGACAGCCCTTTCAATTGCTCTTGCGATGAAATTCGATGGTGTTTCCTTTGAGGATGTGGCGATGCCTCCGCATTCAGCAGAATGTTTCAGGGAATTTTTTGAAAAATGTCCGGATTTCAGCTTTAACCTGGAAAAGGATTGCGAATTGGCACACAGGTCATTCAATCAGGATTTCGGATTTTCTCCCGAAGAGTATTATTTCAAAGTAAATGCCCATTTTGAAAGCGAAGGGTATTTTTAGGCTTTCTGCAATTTTTTATTGTCCAATAGAACTTTGGCATATGTTAAAAGTGCGGATACGATTATTGCCAGTAATGTAGGTCCTAAAACGATTGAATCAAGACTGATTGTTATGTTATAAACAACAAATCCGCAAAGCCATGCAAACATGTTCCAGTACCATGTTTTCGCATTGTTTTTCTGATTTTTTGATAGGTAAAACGATACCAGAAGCACAGAGGCCATAGGGGCAAATACCGATGCAATCAGGTATAAAAAGTCAATGTAGTGGTTCATGATTCCGGAAATTGCAAGCACTGCACTTATTGCGCTGACTGCAACTCCGGCAATTTTTGGATCTATTTTGCTGAATATGACTTTTGATGATTCTCCAGCGGAATTTGCAGCAAGGAAGTTGGTTGTCACTGTTGAAAGTGCAACGATTATGATTCCGGATGTTCCAAGATTTGCAAGAAGTATTGCCTGAGCTATTGTGTAGCTGGCACCTATGTTTGCTATTTCCACACCTATGAAATACATCCAGAGGCTTGCAAGACTGTATGCTGCTGCAGATATGAGTGTGGCTTTCATTGGCTTTTCAACATCCTTTGTATAGTCTGAAATTACTGGAAGCCATGAAATAGGCATTGCAATTGAAATTTCAAAGATGTTCCAGAAGCCGAGTGCAGGGTGGCTGGATAGTGTTGCTGCAGGTGAGCTGAATCCCCAAAGCTTGAATGTTAAAAGCACCAGAAGCCCTGTAAGGATAACCATTACCACTGTTGTTATCTTTGCCATCTTCTGAAGGCCCATATAAACCCACAGAGCTATGAACGCTGCAAGGATTATGCATATTACAGGCAATGAAATCGGAAGATTCAGGCTTGAAAGTGCGGACGCTCCCTGTGCGTTTAAGACTGCAACCCATGCCACAAGCTGCATCACGTTAAGTACTGCAAAGAACTTTGAGCCGTATTTTCCGAATGTCGATGAGGTCATCTCCATTGCGTTCAGTCTGACTGAGGCTCCGATGTATCCGACCAGAAATAGCAGTATTGCCCCAATTATGTGGCCGAGAACCAGGGGAACCCATAGTGATGGTGAAGATCCGATCTGGATTCCCGCTTCGATTTCGGAAACGGATATTGCCACTCCAAACCAGATGACTGCATTTGTAAAAAGTCCTGTTCTGTTTTCCATATTATTCCTCGGTTTTGGCCATTACAGTTAATGTATTTTAAGTTACTATTATATTATTCTAAATTTTAATATATAAATATAACTATTGTTATAATAAACATTATTAAAAAATTTATTTATTTAAAAATGCAATATTTAATCATGAAAACCACACGTTTTGAAACATTTATGGATGCGATTATTGCAATTATTATTACAGTTCTGGTTTTGAAATTGACTCAGCCCGGTGCTGCAACATGGGGTGCCATCGGGGCATTGAGCGACAGTTACATTACATATTTCATCTGTTTTTTAATCATATTCAACACATGGTACAATGACCACAACCTCTTTCAGATGGTTGATGAGATAAACAACAGTGTGGTGCTTGTCTATGGTGTTCTGATATTTGCCATTTCGCTTCTTCCTTACTTTGCATCATGGGTTTCACTCCATCCCAACTCAATTCCTGCACAGACAATGTTCGGATTGGTGTTTTTAGTTACCAATGCATGCTATTCGCTATCCACTTATCTTATCATTCGGGCAAATCCCTACAACAAGCAACTCAGGCGCATTGATTTAACAAACTTCAAAAGATATATTCCTTCCATGATTATTCTGATAGGATTTGTGCTGACATATACAGTCTATACTCAGGGGATTTTTGTTTCCTGCGTGCTTGCAACAATCTACTGGTTTTTCATTGCACTTTTTACAAAGTCCGAAATCGAAAGTTCCGAAAGGTTCGAAGCTCTTTTCGATGCAATTGTCGCAATCATACTGACTGTAATCGTTTTGGAAATCACCATGGCTGCAGGAGGGTCATGGGAAGATCTGTTTAAGGAGAGAATTGAATTTCTGGCATATGGGGTAAGTTTCATTGTATGTTTCAATTTCTGGAACTACAATAATAACCTCTTCGGAATAGTTAATAGGATTAACCACAGGGTCATATGGTCCATCGGAGGATCAATGCTTGTGCTGTCACTGATTCCATATCTCTCATTGTTTGTTTCACATAACTTCTACTCATTTGTGGCGCAGGCATGCTATGGGCTTAACTTTATTGTAGTTGCAGTTCTCTCTATAGTGACTGCCAACGCCCTGAAAAGTGTGGATCCGGGAAACATCGCACTTATCATGCTTTTAAACAACAATTATCAGCTGCTTTCAACTCTGATAATTGTGGGAATAGGAATGATTATAGGATATCTTGCATATCCTCCGGCAATAATGATATCATGTCTGGTGTCAATATTTTTCGTCTGGATGATTCCCCATTTCGTTAAAAATTAGTTTCCGGTCCTGAAAATCCATTGGATAAGGATTTTTTGTTTAATTTTGGAGTCATGTTCAAAAATTTTAAGTATATTGTGAACTATAACTTAATATCAGGTGAAAATATGGGTAATTTCGATACGCTTGAAAGTGCAAGAGAATTTTTTTACAGGGACAAATTCGCAGTTGATACTGGAATTGTTCTGGATGAAATAACCGAAGATGAGGCAATATGCTCTCTTGATTTGAATGATGGCCATAAAAATGCTTATGGTGGTGTGATGGGAGGTGTAATATTCACTCTTGCAGATTTTGCATTTGCAGTTCTCTCAAATCAGATTCATCAGCTGACCGTTGCTCAGCAGGTGGATATCCATTATCTTTCAGCTCCAAAAGGAGACAGGTTAATTGCCAAGGCAACCTGCAGAAAAAGCGGAAGGACATCATCAATCATCAATGTTGACATTTCAGATGATACTGGCCGTGACGTTGCACAGTTTATAGGCACTGGCTTTAAGTTATAGTTATTTTAAGCACTGGATAGATCCAGTGCTTTATCATAAATAAAATTCCGCTTCTTTTCTCATCATGTAATTTTCCGTTGCATTCTGCTTTTCCAGTTCATATTCGGCTCCGCCAAATGACCTTGCGCCTTCACTGCATATGTTGATGCATGTACTGCATCTGCTGCAGTCATCGATGCTTGTCATTGTTGGTGTGGATTCGTCAATTGCATCTTCCGGACAGGTATATGCGCAGTCAAGGCATTCAACGCATAGGCTGTCGTCACATTCAACGTTAAATTGAGGTATTTCATGTTCGACGAAGGGTTTGTATCCGCCGACGAATATTTCGTTTTCATCTCCGTTTTCTATTTTTTCATATACATTTTTTGAAAATTCGCTGATTTTTTTAAGGTCGTTTTCATCAGGCCTTCCATGTGCAATCTGGCTGAAAAGTGAATTCTCGCTTACTGTTGTTGCAATTCCAATGATGTTAAATCCGTTTTCTTTTAAAAGTTCTGTAAGTTCAAGAAGGGCATCGACATATTCCATGTTGCCGTAGTTCAGTATCACGATTGTCTTTGTGTCTGTTCCTTTCATTTTTGAAAGTCTCTTTTGGGCGGTTTTTGGAATTCTTCCGTTGAATACTGGAACTCCTATGATTACCAGTTCGTCATCAAAGGTCTTCTCGTCGTCAAAGCTTAGAAGGTCATAGTTTTCCCTGTTCATATTGAAGCTCTTTGCAACTTCATTGACTATTTTTTCAGTGCTTCCGGACGGGCTGAAATATACTTTTGAAAGTTTTTTGAACTTTGTCATTTTATCACCTTGTCTTTCAATTATTTTGCGCATATTTAAGTTTTTGGTGATTTTTTGGTTACTTGTATTATTATTTTGTTTTATTTTTAATTTGCGGAATTTTATCATTTTCTTTGTGGGGCAGCTGGGGGAGCCTGTTTTTGTGAGGGATTTTGGACATGAAAATGATTGCATATTGGTGAAACCTACATCTTTATATTATATGAAAATAATATATTCAAATGACTGATTAACAAGTCGTGAAAAATCCAAAATTCGAAGTTGCACTGCCGTAGCTTCGAATTTTTTTTTTGAAAAATTTTAATTGTTGTGACTGTAAACATTTTTGGAGGTAATAGTAATGTCCGATTTTGATGAGAAAAACATATTTGGAAAAGGTGAGCCGAACGATGCATTTGCAGAATTCTTCATAGGTCACTCCTATTTAAATCCGTTGACCAATTTTGAAAATTCAGATGTATTTTTGGCAAATGTAACTTTTGAGCCGGGATGTAGAAACAACTGGCATATACACCATGCTGAAAATGGCGGCGGCCAGATTTTGATTTGCATTGCAGGTGAAGGATGGTATCAGGAGGAAGGAAAAGATGCATTAAGCCTTAAACCGGGCATGGTTGTTGAAATTCCTGCAGGAGTAAAACACTGGCACGGTGCTAAAGCAGACTCATGGTTCAGCCACATTGCAGTTGAGGTTCCCGGTGAGGAAACTTCCAACGAATGGCTTGAAGAAGTAAGTGATGATCATTATAATGCTCTTTAAAAAAATAGGTTAATGTTGAATTTGGCGATTCAACATTAATATGTTCTATACCATACGTCTGCCTTGTATGGTGTGTAACCTTTAATTAGGCTTGTGGAAATGTGTGCACTGTTTCCATTGACTATTTTTGCCTTGACGTTTCCCTTATTGTTTTTGAAGTAGAATTTGGCCTTGATTAGCTTGGTGTGGTGCGGTTCAAGGTCTCCATTGTATCCGCTTCCGATAAACCATGAGGTCACTCCGGTACCTTTTTTAAACTGCATATTTCCCTTATATTCAACATAACCAGCTATTGCATCACCGTTTTTGAGCTTGACTGCTTTTGGAGCCCATAAAACTCCCGGTTTAAAATTATATATTTTTACAGTTGTTTTTGATACCTTGGCGGCGTCCACGCTTTGGGCTGAAACAGCACAAATGACAACACATGCCGCAATCAGAATCAAAATGACTGCTATATGTTTTCTGTTAAAATGCATTTTAATCACTATGTATAGTTTTTTCACTCGGTGTTAATATTTTATTCGATGGTGTCATTTGGACAATGATTTTCAAATCAATTATCTGAGTTTCACCCTCGATATTTTTAATACTTTTTGTTTAGATATTGATTATTGCTATTTGAATATTTAATTTAAAAAGAGTAAGTGTAAAATTCAATTCAAAGCCAGTTGCATATCTACATTACAATATTTAAAAAATAAATTTTATATAAAAAAAGAAAAAATGGGGAAGGGTTACGCTACGTGGTCGGAATAATTTCCCTTCCGTTTTCATCAATCACTGTTTCGACAGCTCTTCCGTTCTCGTCAATCAAACCACCGTCATTGCTGCTGTCATCACTTGCTTGCTGTTGTTGAGTGTCACTTGTACTTGTCTGATATTGGACGTTTGAATTGGATGATGAACTGCTTTGCTGTGTTGCGGTTTGGGTATTTTCGGTTGTTTGGGTGTCAAGAGTATCATTAACCGTGATGTTCAAGTCCTCTTCCACATAACCTGTTTTGATGTTTACATTTTGAGAGATGCTGCTTGAGGTATAGTTCTCATCTCCTGCATATGTCACGTTTATGGTGTACTTTCCGTCGGTAAAGTTATGAATCTTGACGATGGCAACCCCTGTCACATGTGTCTTTGCGGATTTTGAAAAGACCTCTTTTCCTTTGCTGTCAAAAATCTTCACGCTTAAGGTCTTGCCCTCCAAAGACTGCTTTTCCCCGTCGGTAAGTTTCACATAGATTGTTGAGTTTTCACCGATGGTATTCCCGTTCAGTATTTTCAGCTGGGTGTCCTTTGCGCTGTCGTGACCTGTAAACATTGAAACGGCAAGCACTATTACAAAAAAGACAATTAGCCCGATTATTATTTCTCTTCTATTCATTCAATCACCTTAATCTTATCTTACAGCTGTCAAAACACCGGTTTAATCACTGCATTCTGATGCGCTTATGTAATAGTCGGTTAGTGGTGTAACTTCATCTCTCTGTTTATTTTAAAACTGCCTGTTTCCTAGTTTGGCTCGACTTTCAGGTCATCTCTGCAGTTTTTCATTACAGCACTTTTTGTTGTTTTTCACTGTAAGATGAATTTTTGACTTTTATTGCTTAGTTTATATGTTACTGCATATGCATAAAGTTTGGTATTTGTTTTTCAATGCCGTCAATTTAAGAATTTCATAATGTCCTGAAATTCAAATTTACGATTGCTAGAAAATTTATTTTCAGTATTAA
>NZ_CAMHFP010000047.1 GCF_946184425.1 uncultured Methanobrevibacter sp.
ATGCTTCTTTTTCAAAGTAAGTAATCGGGAATAATTCTGTTCCTCCTTCAGTAGCGGAAGCCACAAGTTTAGGAGTGTTAATTTCATAAAATCCATTGTCATAGAAAAAGTCTCTGATAGTATGGAACATTTGACCTTTAATCTTGAATATTGCAGAAACGTTTTCTTTTCTAATATCTAAAAATCTTGAATCTAATCTGGTGTCTATTCCTGCTTTAACTTTTTCAGTAGGATCCATTGGTAAAGGTTGGTTAGCTAAGTTTAAAATTTTAACTTCTTTCGGTAATATTTCTACACCGTTCGGTGCTTTTCCTGCTTCTTGAGCAGTACCTTTAATAGCTACTACAGATTCTTTTCTTAATTCTCTTAATTCTTCTAATATTTCTTCGCCTACTTTTTTACTTGGAGCAGTTATTTGAACTCTGCCAGTCACATCACGGATGATAACGAACATGATTCCACCGAAATCACGGATTTCATGTACCCAACCCATGATGGTGACATCTTCACCAGCAATTTCAGGACTGCATTGGTTTGCATAGTTTGTTCTTCTCCAATCTTTTAATAAACCTTGCAAATTATTCACCTCGAGGTTGTAAAAAAATTAATAATAATGATAAATTTTCATTATAATTTTAATTTAGTTTTAATGTTTAATAAAGATATGTAAATTTACAATAAATTTTAAAATTACAACAAGAAACGAGAAAGTTTATTTTAAAAATTTTAAACTGCAAGAATAAGTACTGTTAAAAAACTTACAAAAAAATTTATTGTAAGATTAACTAATTTAAAAAAAATTAAATAGCTATTGGATAGCTATTCATCAAATTTACTTTTATCTAATGTTTTTACTATTTTTGCAGGAACACCCACAGCCACTTCATAGTCTCCGACATCTTTAGTAACAATGGCGCCTGCACCAACAATTGCATATTTACCTATGGTAACACCCGGAAGGATGCTTGCTCCAGCACCAATCCAGGCGCCTTTTTTAATATGAATAGGTTTGCAAAGCAAAACATTCCTGTTATATTCATCGTGGTTATTTGATAACAGCTGGACATTGGCAGCAAGCATAACATCATCTTCAATAGTAATTCCACCCCGAGCCATGGCAAGGCAATTTGAATTGATGAATACATTATTACCAATCTTTAATTTATCAAAAGCGGCACCGGAAAGAGGTGCAGTTATCATAGAACCTTCACCAATATTATCTCCAAACAACTCTTTTAAAACTTCTTCATATTCTGGAGTCATTGGCATTGTATGATTCAACTTGAAAAGAAGCTGATTTGTCCTAATAGCTTCCTGCAATTCTTCTTCGGAAATATCATCCATATCTACTCTTTCAAAATCCATACTAATCCTCTTTTAATCTTGTTTTAAATGAATTTGCATGTGCAAAAAATCCTTCATATTCTGCAATAGGAACAGAAGTCTTTGATAATTCTTTCAATCCTTCTTTTGTCAATCTTTGAACTGTTGGTTTTTTAATGAAAGCCTCTGTTGAAAGACCAGAATACATTTTAGCTCCACCACCAGTAGGCAAAACGTGATTTGTTCCAGAACCGTAATCACCTGCCGCAACCGGTGAGTAAGAACCTAAAAATATTGAACCTGCATTGTTAATGTGTGAAAGTGTTTCATCATCATCTTTAGTGGATATGATTAAATGTTCAGGTGCATATTCATTTGTAACATGAATCGCTTCTTCCATTGTGCCAGTGATAATAATTTTTCCGCTTTTGGATAATGACTGCTCAATAATTTCACGTCTTGGAGCTTCAGCAGTTAATTTAGCTACAAATTCATTAGTTTTTACAGCCAAATCCTTTGAATCAGTAACCAAAAAACAACTTGCATTCGGGTCATGTTCTGCCTGTGCCAATATGTCAGTTGCCAAAAATTCAGGGTTTGCACTGTTATCAGCTAATATTAATACTTCAGAGGGACCTGCCGGAAACTCAATATCTACTTGACCATATACTAATTTCTTTGCGGCTGTAACGAATATATTTCCAGGACCTACAATTTTTTCTACACGAGGTATTGATTCAGTACCGTATGCAAGTCCGGCAATTGCCTGTGCACCACCTACCTTATAAATTTCATCAGCCCCCGCAATATCTGCTGCAACCAAAATTGCATCCAAAATTTTGCCGTCTTTTTGAGGAGGGGTTACACAAACGACTTTTTCAACACCTGCGATTTTTGCTGGGATTACTGTCATTAGTATTGATGAAGGATAAGCTGCACGTCCTCCAGGAATATAACATCCAGCAGAGTTTATTGGTCTTACAATTTGACCTGCAATGATTCCAGGATTTACTTCAATTTCCCATCTTTCAGGAATTTGTTTTTTATGAAATTTTTCAATGTTTGAAGCAGCCTGTTTTAAAGCCACAAGTAAAGAATCATCTAATGTATCATAAGCTTCTTTAATTTCATCTTTGGATACTTTCAAATTTTCTATTGTAACACCATCAAATTTTTCAGTATATTCACGAATAGCCTTATCTTTATTATTTTTAACATTGTTTAAAATATCAGATACAGTATCTAATACCTTATTTACATCTTCTTCTGATCTTTTAATGGTTTTGGCCAAATCAATTTCTGAATAATTGAGTATTTCCATTTTAACACTACCTTAAAATAGCTCCAGTATCTGCTGAGTGAACTAATCTTTGATATAATGCCAGCCATCCTGTAACATCGCTTTCAGGGTGTTTAACATCTTTCAGTCTTTTTTCAATTTCCTCATCACTCAATTCAACATTAATTAATCTGTTGTTAATATCAATTTCAATAATGTCTCCATTTTGAATTGCTGCAATAGGACCATCTTCCATGGCTTCCGGTGAAACGTGACCTATACATGGCCCTCTAGTTCCTCCTGAAAATCTTCCATCAGTAATTAGACCTACATCTTTGATGTTCATTCCGGCAAGTGCAGATGTTGGGTTTAACATCTCACGCATTCCAGGACCGCCTTTAGGGCCTTCATATCTGATTACAACAATGTCCCCTTCTTGAATTTCATGGTCAAATATTGCTTGGGTTACTTCCTCTTCAGAGTCGTAAACTTTTGCAGGTCCTTTAAGATGCATCAAATTATCTGCAACTGCACCTTTTTTGACAACACTACCGTTTGGAGCAAGATTACCTTTTAAAATAGCAATACCACCATCTTCATGAACCGGATTATCTAACGGATGTATGACATCAGGGTTTTTATTTTCAACATTTTCTAGGTTCTCTGCAATAGTTTTTCCAGTTACTGTTAACTGGTCTGTATCAATTTTGTCACCTAATGTCTTAAGCACTGCCTGAATTCCACCTGCAAGATGTAAATCCATCATTGAGTCTTCACCTGCCGGGGAAATAAGTGCAATATGAGGAACTTCTCTGGAAATCTTATCGAATAATTCCAAATCGACATTAACACCGGCAACTTCACTAGCTAAAGCAGGAATGTGAAGTGCAGTATTTGAAGAACCACCTAAAGCCATATCCACTGCTATTGCATTGTTAAATGCTTCCTGAGTTAAGATATCTGACGGTTTGATATCGTCTTCAACTAATTTTACAATTTGACGACCGGATTCATAAGCAATCTGATTGTTTTCTTCTGTTTTAGCATGTGTTGTAGCACATGTCGGAAGAGACAGACCTAATGTTTCTGAAATGCATGCCATTGTGTTTGCTGTAAAAAGCCCTGAACAGCTTCCAGCACCAGGACAGGCACATTTTTCAAGTTCATAAACTTCTTCTTCTGACATCCTGCCTGCTGAATAAGCTCCAACAGCTTCAAAAACCGTGATTAAATCTGCAGGTTTATCATTATATGAACCGGCAGCCATTGGTCCACCAGTAACAACAATTGATGGCACGTTAACTCTTGAAGCACCCATAATCATTCCAGGAACTACCTTATCACAGCTCGGAATCAATACAAGTCCGTCAAATGCATGTCCTTTTGTCATGCTTTCAACGGTTGCAGCAATGATTTCCCTTGAAGGAAGGGAGTATTTCATACCTTCATGGTTCATACTAATTCCATCACACACCGCCATGGTATCAAATTCAAACGGAATACCCCCAGCAGCAATAATACCATCTTTTACAAACTCTACAAGGTCTCTTAAATGAATGTGACCAGGTACAATGTCTGTAAAACTGTTAGCAATACCGATGAATGGTTTTTTAAAGTCATCATCGTCCAGTCCGCAAGCTCTTAAAAGAGATCTGTGCGGCGCTCTTTGAATTCCTTTTTTAACATTATCACTTTTCATTTAATCACACATTAAATTTAATCATGAATATTTATCTTTTTCATGTCTTTTATAAATTTGTAAATGAGAAAAAATGAAAATTTAAAGATATTGTTATAGATTACCCAATTAATTTTAGAAAAATAGTTTTGATGGACCAATATAATGAAAGATACAATTAATTTAAATATAGAAGTAATAGAAAAATAATTGAATTCTTATTGGAAACTTTGATTAAATTAAAGTTAAATGTTGAGTAAAAAATAAAAAAGTATGGGAAAATTAATTTCCCATTGTGTTTAATCTAATCTTTTCTTCTTAAAGATACGCCAACTAAAGCAAACAATGCTAAAAGAACCATTACTATAGGGTTACCAGTAGCATGCATAGTTGCTGGAGTTTCCGGATTTTCTGGAGTTTTTGGAGTTTCAGGAGTTGGTGGAACAGGATTATCTCCTTTTTCAACATTGACAACTGACATATCTTTGTTGTTGCTCATGTTAGGATCAGGAGTATCACTAACTACTTCAGCAGTGTTTACAACAATTCCTTCAGACAATGCTTTACATATAATTGTTAAAACAACTTCTTCACCAACTTTCATATCACCTATAATCCATACACCTTCAAGTGGGTCAAATGTACCTTTTGAAGCCTTGGATGATAAATATTCAGCATCACCATAAAGGACATCTTTTACACGTACATTTTCAGCAGCATCAGGACCATAGTTATATACACTAATTTTCCAAATAATTTTGTCTCCAACTTTTACTTTCTCTACATTAGCATACTTAATTATTTCCAAATCAGCACTAGGAGCAACCGGTTTGTCTTTAGGTCTGGTTACATCACTGTCCCTGTTATTTGTTTTATTTGGATCGTATGTGGTAGTAGTACCTACAGCAATATTTCTGATTGTAGTGCCGGAAGTAGTTACTTGAGTTGTGATTACTAAAGTTGCGCTTTCACCTTTATTCAATGTTCCAATAGTCCAAATTCCACTATCAAATGCTCCTTTGCTTCCTCTTACTGAAAGTAATTTTAATCCTTCAGGCAAGTCATCTTCAACAATGACATCTTTCGCCGCATCAGGACCTAAGTTAATAACTGTAATAGTCCAAGTAATAGTGTCACCTTTTGTAGGTGTTGGGTTTGATACAGTTTTAATTACTTTAATGTCAGCTTCAGGGTCAACATTTGTAGTATCATTATCTTTGTTGTTGTCTGTGTTGTTATCAGGAGTAGTTGAGTTTACAACAGCAACATTGGTAATTTGAGCATTAGTAATATCCACTAATGTTGTTATTACCAAACTTATGGTTTGACCGTTTTTCAAATCGCCGATAGTCCAAATTCCAGTATCTGGATTATAATTACCGTCAGCACCTTTGAAAATCAAACCTGCAGGTAATTTATCGGTTACGGTTACACCATGAGCGTCACCAGGACCGTTGTTAGTTACAACAATAATCCAATTTATAATATCTCCTTTGCGAGGATTTGAATCAGATACAACTTTAATAATAGCCAAATCAGCACCCAACTCTTTATCTACAGTAGTAGTGTTGTTTGCTTTGTTGTTGCTTTCATTTGGATCATACACATCATTGGTTGCATTTACATAGTTGACTAATGTTACATCGCTAACATTTACCAGAGTGTTGATAGTTAATGTAGCGGATTCGCCATTGTTTAATTTATTGATGAACCAAGTCATGCTATTTGAATCGAATAAACCTTTAGTTCTAGTGTAAGATTTCAATTCTAATCCATTTGGTAAGGAATCTTTCACATAAACGTTTTCAGCTGCATCAGGACCATGATTTGTAACAATGATAGTCCAAGTGATTATTTCACCTTTAGATGTGGTTTTGTTTGATACCAATTTGATAATTTCTAAGTCAGCTTCCGGAGGAACGTAAGTAGTGTTGTTACCTGGAGTGTTATTACCCGGAGTATCAGAAGTAGCATTAGCTACATTTCTAATAGTCGCATTAGTAATATTAACTTGAGTTCTGATTACTAAACTTGCAGAAGCACCATTAGCCAAATCACCAACAATCCAAACACCAGTAATCGGATCATAATTACCATTAGCACCGTTGAATATCAAACCAGCCGGCAACTTATCAGTAACTCTTACATTTACTGCAGTATCCGGTCCTTTGTTGGTTACAGTAACAGTCCAAGTAATTTCCTCACCAAACTTAGGATTCTTATTAGATACTACTTTAACAACAACCAAATCAGCTTTAGGATCAACATCAGTAGTGTTATTACCCGGAGTATCATTACCCGGAGTATCAGAAGTAGCATTAGCTACATTTCTAATAGTCGCATTAGTAATATTAACTTGAGTTCTGATTACTAAACTTGCAGAAGCACCATTAGCCAAATCACCAACAATCCAAACACCAGTAATCGGATCATAATTACCATTAGCACCGTTGAATATCAAACCAGCCGGCAACTTATCAGTAACTCTTACATTTACTGCAGTATCCGGTCCTTTGTTGGTTACAGTAACAGTCCAAGTAATTTCCTCACCAAACTTAGGATTCTTATTAGATACTACTTTAACAACAACCAAATCAGCTTTAGGATCAACATCAGTAGTGTTATTACCCGGAGTATCATTACCCGGAGTATCAGAAGTAGCATTAGCTACATTTCTAATAGTCGCATTAGTAATATTAACTTGAGTTCTGATTACTAAACTTGCAGAAGCACCATTAGCCAAATCACCAACAATCCAAACACCAGTAATCGGATCATAATTACCATCAGAAGTGATGAAGATTAGTCCAGCAGGCAACTTATCAGTAACCCTAGTATTAACCGCTGTGTCAGGACCTTTATTAGTTACAGTAACAGTCCAAGTAATTAGTTCACCGGTTTTTACAGTCTGTTTTGAAACTTCTTTTACAACAATTAAGTCAGCTTTAGGGCCAACATCAGTAGTGTTGTTTGCTTCATTGTTTGTTTTATTGGAATCAGGAGTATCACTGGTTACATTAGCGATGTTAGTAATTGTAGTATTTGTAATGTTTACAATTGTTTTAATTACTAAACTTACAGATTTACCATTTGCTAAGTCACCAACAATCCAAAGACCAGTGGCTGGATTATAATTACCGTTAGAACCGTTGAATATCAAACCAGCCGGCAACTTATCAGTAACTCTTACATTCTTAGCATCAGATGGACCTTTATTGGTTACAGTAATAGTCCAAGTGATTTCTTCGCCAAATTTAGGGTTTTTATTGGATACAACTTTAACTATGACTAAATCAGCATCATCATTTACTGTAGTGGTATTGTTTCCTTTGTTGTTGTCAGTGTTGTTGTCCGGAGTGGATGAATTAACAACAGCAATGTTTTCAATAGTA
Source organism: uncultured Methanobrevibacter sp. (assembly GCF_946184425.1). Taxonomy (GTDB): domain Archaea; phylum Methanobacteriota; class Methanobacteria; order Methanobacteriales; family Methanobacteriaceae; genus Methanocatella. Next base: position 7,673 of record NZ_CAMHFP010000047.1, read on the forward strand.
CCGTTTGAAATTTCTACAATAGTTCTGATTACCAATTTTACAGTATCATCTTTCGCCAAATCACCAATAATCCAAATACCTTTAGATGAATCATAGAAACCAGGACCGTCATGACCATTGTATCTTAATCCAGCAGGCAACTTATCAGTTACGTTTACGCCGATTGCTTTATCAGGACCGTGGTTTGTAACGATAATAGTCCAAGTTATTTCATCTCCTCTTTTAGGAGTTGCATTTGAAACCAATTTAATTACTTCTAAATCTGCAACATTGCCGAAACTAGTAGTATTGTTTGTACCGTTGGTTCTGTTACCCGGAGTGTCACTGGTTACGTTAGCAACGTTGACAATAGTCTTGTTGGTAATATTCACAATAGTGGAAATCTCTAATATTTTACTTTCACCGTTAGCCAAATCACCAATAATCCAAACACCAGATTCAGGATCGTAATTACCTTCACCTTTATGACCAGTGTAGATTAAACCATCAGGTAACTTATCAGTAACTCTAGTATTAACTGAAGTATCAGGACCGTTATTAGTTACTTTAATAGTCCAAGTAATCACATCACCAGTTTTAGTCATGTTTGCAGATACGAATTTTTCAACTACAAGGTTAGCTTTAGGTTCAACATCAGTAGTGTTGTTACCAGGAGTACTGTTACCAGGAGTATCAGAAGTAGCATTAGCAACATTTCTGATAGTATCATTAGTAATATTAACTTGAGTTCTGATTACTAAACTAGCAGAAGCACCATTAGCTAAATCACCAACAATCCAAACACCAGTATTATTATCATAATTACCATTAGAGCCTAAGAAGATTAATCCAGCAGGTAATTTATCAGTTACACGAGTGTTAACAGCAGTATCAGGACCTTTGTTAGTCACAGTAACAGTCCAAGTAATGATTTCACCAAATTTAGCATTAGGATTAGAAACCACTTTAACAACAACTAAATCAGCTTTAGGATTAACAACAGTAGTGTTGTTTGCTTCGTTGTTTGTTTCATTAGGATCATATACATCATTGGTAACATTCACATAATTTACCAAAGTTGTGTTTGATACATTTACTAAAGTATTTAAGGTTAAAGTCTGTGATTCGCCTTTAGCTAAAGATTTTATATACCATGTCATAGTATTTTGATCAAACATTCCTTTGGTTACTGAATATTTGTTTAATACTAAACCAGTAGGCATTTTATCTCTTACATATACTTCTAATGCTGAATCAGGACCTTTGTTGGTTACAACGATAGTCCAAGTAATTACATCACCTTTTTGAGCGGTTTTGTTGGATACCAATTTGATGATTTCAAGGTCAGCTTCAGGGTCAACATCAGTAGTGTTGTTTCCTTTGTTGTTGTCAGTGTTGTTATCTGGAGTAGTGGAGTTTACTACAGCAACATTTGTAATAGTAGCATTAGTAATGTTCACTAAAGTTTTAATGTTTAATACAACTCTAGCACCATTAGTTAAATTACCAATAGTCCAAACACCAGTTTCAGGATTATATTTACCATTTGAATCATCAGTTTGATAGATTAATCCTTTAGGTAATGTATCATTTACATATACATCAACAGCATCATTAGGACCGTTATTAATTACAGTTATTGTCCAAGTAATATTTTCACCGAAGTGAGGTTTTTTGTTGGATACTACTTTAATAACTTCTAAATCAGCTTCAGGTCTAACATTAATTGTATCATTGTCAGTGTTGTTTTCAGGGTTTGGATCGTATGTATCACTATCCACAACAGCAATATTAGTAATGTTAGCATTAGTTACATTCACTAAAGTTCTAATAATTAAAGTAATGCTGGATTGATTTGTCAAATTTCCAATAGTCCAAATACCAGTATTATGATTATATGTTCCATTACCATTATCTGAAATCCAAACTAATCCTTTTGGCAAGGTATCATTTACATATATATCTACAGCATCGTCAGGACCATTATTCTTAACTGTAATAGTCCATGTAATTTCATCATTAAATTTAGGAGTGCTGTTTGATACTGTTTTAATAATACCCAAATCAGCTTCGTGACCTACATCAATAGTAGAATTATCTTCATTGTTTGTTAAGTCAGGATCAGGAGTTTCAGAAGTTACATTTACAGTGTTAGTGATTACTTCTTCGGATACCTCTACAGTAGTTACAATATATAATACTCTGCTTCCACCATTTTCAATGTCGCCAATAGTCCATATATTAGTATCTTTATCATATGTACCGTTACCACTAGCATTAACAAATGTTAAACCATTTGGTAAAATATCAATAGCAAATGCATTTATAGCAGCATCAGGACCTTTATTTACTACAGTAATAATCCATGTAATGTTATCCCCTTTCTTAGGACCGTGATTATCTACAGTCTTATCAATAGCTAAATCAGCCATTGGATCAACATCAGTAGTGTTATTAGCTTCATTGTTTGTAGTATCATTGTCCGGAGTAGTTGAATTTACAACAGCAACATTGGTAATAGTTGCATTGGTAACGTTTACTCTGGTTGTAATAGTCAATGTTACAGTTTTATCAATTCCTAAATCACCAATTTGCCAGATTCCTTGAGCATAATCATATAATCCCACACTAACTTTGTGAGTCATATAAATTAATCCAGCAGGCAAAGTATCATTTACAACAACATTTCTTGCGTTGTTTGGACCGTTATTGTGAACAGTTATAGTCCAGGTAATAACATCCCCATATTTAGGAGTTTTATTTGATACGATTTTTGTAATTTCCAAATCAGCAATAGCCGGTACATCAATAGTTTCATTGTCATAGTTGTTAGTCAAGTTAGTATCATAGGTTGAAGTGGTTACATTTACTTCATTAGTAATTCTACCAGTGTCAACAACTTGAGTAGTAATTGTTAATTCATACCTTACACCAACTTCTAAAGTACCAACATTCCATGTATTTGAAGTGTGACTATAAGTTCCTTTACCTCCAGTTGGAGGGGCATTAGATACATATCTTAATCCATTTGGCAATACATCGGTTACAACTACATTTTCAGCAACATTTGGACCTGCATTATAAACTGTAATAGTCCAATTTACATTATCATATTTGTTAGGAGTGAAGTTGCTTACTCTTTTGATTACTTGTACATCAGCTTCAGGAGGTACGACAGTACCATTTTCAGCACGATTGTTTGAAGGATTTGGATCATCAGTATCAGAAGTTACAACAACTGTATTGATAATTGTTTGATTAGTTTTGATAACTTTGGTGTAAACTTCCATGTATTGGGTTTCACCTACAGCCATATCACCGATATCCCATCTTCCAGTAACACCTTCGTGGGAAATTTGCCCTTTGGATACATGTGGTTGTTTTGTTTGTTGTAAATCATTAATAGGCAAGTAATCAATTAAAACAACATTTTTAGCTACATTAGGACCGTAATTAGTAACTCTAATAGTCCAGGTAATTTCATCACCATAGCGGGAAGTTTGACTGGATACCAATTTAACTACACCAACGTCAGCTTTGGTAATTACTTCAGTGTAGTCTTCATCAAAGTTGTTTGTTGGATCACCGTCATTTGGTGCATATACAGTAACATTGTTTGTAATGAAACCATCATACACAGTAACTTCAGTGTTGATAGTTAAGGTTACAGATTGATTTTCTGCTAAATCACCAATAGTCCATCTTCCGCTTCCAGGCATATATTCACCTACATCAGCAGTTGAGACAACATATCTTAATCCTGCAGGTAATTTATCAATTATATATACACCAGTTGCATCGTGAGGACCATTGTTGGTAACTTTAATAGTCCATGTAACAATAGATCCATGAGAAGTGGTTCTATTGGATACAGTTTTTACAACAGTTACATCAGGATAGAATTCAACAGTTTCATTGTCTTCATTGTTTTCTGGAACTGGATCAGGAGTAGTTGAAGTTACATTAGCTGTATTTGTAATGTTTCTACCATAAATAGTTACTCTAGTAGGGATAATTAATTTTACAGGTCTTTCAACTTCTAAAGTACCGATTGTCCAGGTACCAGTATTTCTATCAAATCTTGTTGGATAATCTGGAATAGCAAGACCATATTGTTCTAATCCGTATGGCAATATATCTTTTACAACAACATCAGATGCGACACTAGGACCATGGTTGATTACAACAACAGTCCAGTTAATGATATCTCCTTTACTTACTTGAGGAACAGATACTGTTTTGATAATTTCCAAATCAGCATTGTGAGTTACATTAACAGTTGCATTTACTTCAGGTAAATCCCATACGTTCATTGTGTTGTTCCAAAGACCTTCTTCTAAAGCTTTAGCTTTAATAGTTATTTTAGCACGAGTACCAGCAGTAATATTGGTAATATACCAGATTTGCTGATCGCCGTAGTTAATGTATCTAACAAGATCAGCACCTTGCAATTCATATTGACCGAGATATCTAATTCCTTGTGGAAGAGTATCTCTAATTTGAATTATTTGAGTATAATCAGAGCTACCAGTGTTGAATACTCTTAAGTAGTATTCTAAGTTTTCACCAGCAGAAACATTGGTTACATTAGCTTCTTTTGTGTAGTATACATCTACATGAATAGTTTTGTTATCTACATTGTTGGATAAGTTCCAGTCTCTTTCTGCGGAAGTAACATTAACGACATTGTCATAAGTACCTAATTTTGTAGTTAGAACTGTTAATGTTAATGTTTCAGATCCGAGATGTGGTAAGAATCCAATATACCATTCATTATTTACAGAGTCATAAGTTCCTTTAGTAGCAGTATAGCTAACAAATTTCAAAGAATCAGGAAGAATATCTTTTACTCTAACATCTGTTGCATTGGTTCCAACACCACTTACCCTAATGGTAAATGTTGCATTTTCACCAATAATGTATACATCCTTGTCACTTGTTTTTGTTACACTTACATCTACATTAGGAAGAATAGTGAATTTAGTAGAGTTAGAAATATATGTATAAATATCATCGTTAGGGTGCTCTGCAGTTAATGTATAAACACCTGGGTGGAATTGACCATCAGACATGTTTTCTTTAGTAATTGGGAAAGCAACACTACCATACATATTAGTCTTACCAGTGTATTCGAAAACTTTACCATCTTTAAAAGTAATGTTAATGTTTACTACTTGGTCATCCTCACGAGCATCTTGGTAAAGATATTTACCGCCTTGACTGTTTCCAACACCTTTAACAGGGTGAAGTTCTTCAGGAGTTGTGGTTTTAATACCAGTTGGGTATAATTCTGTTGGTTTTAAAGTGTATGTAACATTATAGAAATAAATTTCATAAATACCACGATCATTGTAAATAGCATTAATAAGATTATCACCTGCTACAAGAGTTACATTTACTAAAAATTCCATATCTTCAGACCAGTATGCTTCAGGAGGTTTAGCTTCTGTGAATAGGAAATAACTCCATGCCTGATTGTTTTCAAATAAATCATCATTTAAAACCAAGTCATCTCCTCTGTTATATATTGCAGAACCGTTACGTGCAGTGTTATGTTTGAATTTAGAGTATGATATCTCATTATCCTTTCCGTCAATATATATTGCACCACCTAATCCATAATCTGGATTGGTAGAACTAGGAATAGCATTGTTTTCTCTGAATTCTGAATTTAAAATTCTTGCATTATTTCCAATGGTGTGAATTGCACCACCATGCATTGATGCATTGTTTCTTCTGAATATGGAATCGGAAATATAGGTACGGTGCCCTTCTACATAAATACCTGCACCACCATGCTCTGCATAGTTGTCTTCAAAAGTGGAATGTGTACAGCTGAAATCATCACCTTCAACATATACAGTACCCATTTCAGACTCATGTTTAGTAAAATTTGAACCTTGAACAGAAGCATGATGTCCTTCTACATAAATTGCTGCACCTTTACCGTTTAAAGCAAAGTTATCATCAAAGGTACAGTCAATTGCACTGTTATAGTTACCTGTGATATGTACTGCACCACCTTCTTCAGTACCTGTGTTGTTGTAGAAATAACAATTTTTCATAGTGTTATGGTGACCTTGTGAGTTATCACCATCCAAACCGTGAGTAATTCCTCCAACCATGAATGCTGCACCTTGTTTAGCACTATTATTTTCAAATTTACAATTTTCAACATTCAGGAAATCCTGACTGGAACCTAAAGCTCCACCCCATTCGGTAGCTTCACAATTTTTAAAGGTACAGTTAATAATATTACTGTGATGATTTTCACTAAGACCTGTTCCGTGTAAATAAACTGCCCCTCCTACACCTGAAGTACAGTTATCAAAAACACAGTTTGTGATATTTGCAGTATTACCCGGCAATCCTGCAACACAAATAGCACCGGAATGTCTTTTTGAAGAACAATTTACAAAATAACAGTTGTTAAAATTGGAACCGTATGTAACAATCATTACCCCAGTTTCAAAATCTTCTTCATGAGGGTCTGCAGGCATTAATGAATGACAGTTTGTGAAATTTACATTTTCCAAATTACAGTACCTAACAGCGAAGTCACATCCTTTATCAGTTATAACATTATCAAAAGCGACATTTTTTAAGTTACAGTAATCTACTGAAGTACCCCAACTAGTGTGAAGATTGGATATTGTTAAATTTTCCAAAATACAATTTTCAAATTTGTAATTTGTAAGATAAGAATTTCCATCCAATGCACCATTAGCTATAGTAATTTTCTTACTGAAGGATATTTGACCTCCAAATCCATAGATTGTTTGATTCTGCAAGTCAATTATATCTCCATCACGAGCATTACTGATTGCAGTTCTGAGATCTGAAAAGGTATTTCCATATACATATATGGTGTCACTTAAAACATCTTCTTGATTTGAGGCTCCCAAAACAGGACCTACTTTTTTATTCTCTCTTAAAGATTCATTTTTAATAGAATCAGTACTTTTTAGATTGTCTGAACTAGATGTGATGTCCATAGTTTGATCGATTTCTGTATTGTCAGACGTTTCTAAATCTATTGTTTCAACTTCCTGAACTGTTGGTTCAACAACTGAAACAACCTGTTCATGTGGAACTTGAGTAAAATCGCTTGATGTAATATTGCCAATATTTTCAGCTGCAGAAACTGCACCTATTGAAAAAATCATTGCAACAATTAAAGCGATTACTAAAAGTTTCGCATTAAATTTCATGTTTTACCTCAATTATGTTTAATTATTTTAAACTTTATTTATTTGAAGAAAAACTTGCATACGAACTATTATATTATATATTTAAAATAAGAATTGAATTATGAAAGAAGTATACAATGTATACTAAAAAATATTATCTTTTTAATCATATATAAAACTTTCTAAAAAATACCGAAAAATAGTGTATAATTAACAATATAATAAATTAAAATAACTAAATTCAATCAGCCATATGAAAACCATTTTAGCGATTTAAAATAACTGACTTGATAAAATTTACCAATAAATCCTGATCAACCACAAAAAATCATGAGATAATGATTTGAAACAAATGATTTGATTTATAGTTATTTAATCTACATACTATTGTTTTATTAATATATCAGATAAACCACTGACAAGGTTAAATTTTACAATAAATTCCTAATAAATGATAGAAATTTTTCAATATATTCAACAATAAATTACCTGGAAATTAATATGTTTCTACAAAATTTTCCATAAATTGTCCAGTAGCAATCAACAAATTACCACCAAAAAAATATCCAACATCTAAAAAATCACGACAAATAAAAGCATCAAAACAAGGAGTAAATTTTAAACAAAAAGAAGTAGTTACAAAAATGATTAAATTTTCATCACCAATGACAGAATTATCAATACTGAAAACAAAATCACTTGTAATTTTATCCGCACAGATAACTATCTCAATATCATCATCCAGCATTATGTTATCTGCAGAAATAATTTGGAAATCCTGATTGATTAAAAGATCATTTTTTAATTCTAAAACTTTAATTAAGTTACGTTTAAAAGTATGTGTTTCATCATTTGTAGTTCCTGTGTTTAATTCCTTAATTAAAACTATATTATCAATATCCTTGAATTTAGAAATAAAAATTGAACCTTGATTAATAATACCAATATTTTTTATTGTCACTTCTTCAACACTATTCTCACTAACGTCATTATAATTTACATTATCAGAAATGTTTTCACAATTTATGACAGAAATTTCTTCACTAATAGAAATTTCATCAATGACATCAGGAGTTTCTACAACAGAACAATCAATAGGTTCTGGAATTATAATAGCATCACTTTTTTCTTCAATTTCACAAGACTGATCTTGAATCGGAATATCTTTATATACATCTTCAATTTCATCTTCAACATCAGAAATAACTGATACGTCATGTTGAGCATCTTCAATTTCAATTGAATCTGACTCTTCGACAACGACTTCCTCGCTTGGAACTTCATATTCAATGAAAAAAGCTTCACTAGATTCCTCTGCTGCAATAGCAGGGATTAATACTAAAACTAACATTAATAATATAGATAATTTTAATATTCTAGATTTGAAGTTCATTGTCAGCACCTTTCATATTCATTTCATTTTTTCTTATATAATAATATTGTATAACAATATTTTTCTCACAGTTATTACTGATAATAATTTTCGCAACTACCTCAAATAATAACTGATGTTATGTAATTTTTTAATCATATATATACTTTACAAAAAAACATTAAAATTTATCTGAATTATACAATTTGATATCTATTTGATAGTTATTGTTGATTATTTCAACATATTGAATAAAAATAGAAATTATTGAAAAATAATCAATTAATGTAAATAATATTCAATGTTTAAATAAAATTACATTATGATTTTATAACAGTGTTTAGATATGTGTTATTATAGATAATCTATTTGTAAAATATATTGTAAAACTAATTCTTATTTAATAGAACAAATATAGTAATATTATGGGAACATTAGAAAAGATGAAAATTTTAACAGATTCAGCACAATATGACCTTTGTGATTATGTCAGTCATAATAAGAGTTCACAAGTTAATCTGCCTGGAATTTATGAAGCAATAGGGCATAATGGATGTAAAATTCCTCTTTTCAAAACTCTATTATCCAACAAATGCAAAAATGACTGCAAGTATTGCATCAACCAATCAAAAAGAAACTTCACCAGATTAGAGCTTTCACCTGAAGAACTTGCAAAAGCATTTCTTGGATATTACAATAGAGGACTAGTCAACGGACTGTTTTTAAGCTCAGGCATTTCAGGTGATGTAGATGAAACCATGGAAAAACAGGTTGAAACTGTCAGCATATTAAGAAAGAAATATGGGTATGATGATTATATTCACTTAAAAGTTGTTCCCGGAGCAAGTAAAGATTCCATTAAAAGAGCAATGGCACTAGCTAATAGAGTCAGTATCAATATTGAAGCTGCAACACCATCAGGACTGGCTGAATTATCATCTACAAAAGACTATAATAAAGATATACTGAAAAGATTATCATGGATTAATAGTCTACATAACAATAGTACAACATATCCAAATTCTACCCATACCACACAATTGATTGTCGGTGCAAACG